>CAMBQC010000038.1 GCA_945869855.1 Prosthecobacter debontii | reverse complement strand
CCAACACTCTGCTGCCCGACAAGGACACCAATCCCAACCACAGCGGCGTGCAAATCATCGACCGCACGACCGTGCCGGAGCTCGAACAACTCGCCAGCGCAGGCAACGATTTCCAAGGCACGATCGACAGCGCCAACGCCCATCTCAATCCGCTGGGCCTGAGCCCGGGCGCGATCGCATTTGATATCTCGCCGACAGAAATGAAAGCGGGCAAGAGCCACTTCGAGCAGATCTACGACCGCGCGCTGCGGGCGACGCTCAACGCCAAGGGCGCCTTCAACCAGGCGGCCAAGATGTCGCGTTTACTCCGCAATCAGGAGAACCAAATCAGCGATTCGACCACCGCCTATGTCGATCAAGAAGACGCGTTTGTCAGCCAGCTCATCGACCTCTTTGGCTCGCCATATAGCGGTGACATCGGCGTCGGTACATCGCACCCAGATCCAGACTACGCCGGGCCGGATCTCACCAACTTCTTCGTGGTTGATCGCCCTACCGATCTGGTGGATACCTCGAAGGCGGTCACCCTTAGCCTCAAGGTGCCGACGAGCATCGCGGATTTCAGCGGCAACTCGATCGCCGACATCACCCTCAATGGGATCACGCCGAGCAACTCAGTCACCAAGACGGTGACGGTGCAGCCGAACAAAAACCTGCTGTGGGCCAATGAGTGGGGTGGCAGCACGATCGGCAAGCGCGCCCAAGTCGGCCGCATCCAGCAGGCCCTGCTCGATTCCTATCAGGCGCAGATGGCCCTGCTGGAAAGCAATCAGAAGATGCAGGTGCTCAACACCCGCTTCAAGCGCGAGTTCCAGCTCTTCAATGAGATGGTTACGCTGCACAGCAATATCCTGCAGGCAGAGTCCGGTGCCACTCAGCAGATGGTTACCTTGAGGAGGACCCAGGCTGGGTTAATTAGTGCCTCTGAGCGTTTGGATGCCTATGCGGCCAACCAAGAGAACCTCTTCACCGCCACGGCCGAATTCTTCCCGAAGGTTTTGGGTTTAGCGGTCGATCCAACTTCTGCAGCGCGTGCAACGCTGATGTTGGGTGGCGCCATTTCCTCAACCGTCGCTTCATTCTCCGCGGTGAACTTGAGAGCCGGGGCCTATCAGCTCGATGCGAAATACGAGCAGGTTTATTCCGACCTTTATCAAAACATCGATAGCCTCAATTTCCGCCATGAGCAAAAGCAGCAGATCTATGAGTTCGAGCAACTCTACCGCGAGCTGCTCTCGGCGCACTTCGAAGTGGCGAGTCTCGCCACCGACTACCAGCGCAGCAACGAGGCGCTGCGCAACGTGCTCGTCGAAGGCCAGAACCTACTGACCGACCGTGAGACGTTCCGCCAGCGGGCGGCTGCGGTCATCAACGGCTACCGCACCAAGGACCTGACCTTCCGCACCTTCCGCAACGAGGCGCTGGAGCAATACCGCACCTTGTATGACCTCGCCGGTCGCTACACCTACCTCGCGGCCAAGAGCTACGACTACGAGACCGGCCTGCTCGGCACCACCGCAGGGCAGAAGGTGATTTCCAACATCGTCGCCTCCCGCGCGCTCGGCGACCTCAGCGGCGATCAGCCGCAGGCCTCCGTCAGCACCCTCGGCGACTCCGGCCTGGCCGGCACCATGGCCCAGCTCAATGCCGACTTCTCGGTCGCCGAGGGCCGCCTCGGCATCAACAACCCGGACCCCTACGGCACACTCTTCAGCCTGCGCGGCGAGCTCTACCGCATTCGCACGGATGAAGCCAGCACCAGCGACGACGATGCGTGGAAGCAGACCCTCCAGCAAAACATCGTCACCGACCTGATGGCGGACCCCGATGTCGCTCGCTATTGCAACAATCTCAAGAAGCCCGACGGCTCACGCGTGCCCGGCATCGTGATTTCCTTCGGCAGCACCATCGACCAAAGCGCCAACTTCTTCGGGCTTCCCGGAGCGGCTGGTGATCACGCGTATTCCCCAAGCAGTTATGCCACCAAGATCAGCAGTGCTGGCATCGTGTTGGATGGCTACGTCGGCATGGACCCCTACGCCATCGGCACCCCCGGTGCGGGTGGTCCGGCGTCATCGGCGGCCAATGCCCTACGCGCCACGCCGTATGTGTATCTGATCCCCTGCGGCAACGACCGTATGCTGGCGCCTCCGCTGGGAGATACCAATACCCTGCGCAGCTGGACCGTGCACGATCAAGCGCTGCCGCTGCCTTACAACCTCGGTGCCTCTGCGTTCAACACCACCAACTTCTTCAACGCCAACGGCACCCTCAGCGAGCAGCCTTGGATCCTGCGAAAGCACCAAGCCTTCCGCCCGGTCAACGATCCCGCCTTCTTCTACAGCAATATCCCGGCGGAATACACCAACACCCGCCTGATTGGCCGCAGCGTCTGGAACACCCGCTGGAAGATCGTCATCCCCGCCTACTCGCTGCTCAGCAACGAACAAGAGGGTCTCAATCGCTTCGTCGCCAGCGTGAAGGACATCAAGCTCTTCCTCCGCACCTACTCGAATTCAGGCAACTGATGAGAAGACGCGTGGTCATTGTCGTGACTTTGCTGGCTGTGCTGCTTTTGTGGCTGGTTTGGTGCTGGCAGGATGAGCGTCGCAAACCGCCTGTGAGCCAGCCATCGGTTGCGGTTTCCAAGGTCGATCCGCCACCGAAGGTCGCTCACGATCCGGTGAAGGTTTTTGAGCGTGCCTTCTGGGCGAGCCCGACGAGCGAGGACAAAATCCTGCATGCCGAACGCCGCGAATGGAGCGACGCGCAAGGCGTGCGGAAGTGGCAATGGTTTTTGGTGGTCGAGCCATCGGCGGCCTTGCTCAAGCGTCTGCGCGACGACAATGCCTTCGGCCTCGCGCCGGCGAGTTCCGCTGCGGACATCGCAGATGCGCCGAAGTGGTTTGCTTTTGATGCGAACGAAAGCGTCGTCATGAAATCTCCCCACAGTGGAATGCAGTTGATTTTTTCCAAGGACGGCAAGGTCTTGCAAGCGACCGATTCGGGATTCGGGTTTAGGCCCGGCGCGCCGGAGCCGGCCAAGCAAGCGCCTCCGTCATCCGCTCCCGCCCCCGGTCGTTTGCCGTCGACTCCACCACCCACTCCCAAACCATGATTGAAACACTGCAACATTTCGTAAGGGCTGGACTTTTCTTTTGGCTCGTCGCCTTCGGCCTCGGGACCACCCAAGCCGCCGTGCCGCAACAGCTCAACCACCAGGGCCGCGTGGCGGTGAATGGGGTGAACTTTGATGGCACCGGCCAGTGCCAGCAGCGTTGCGCTTTCGGCGGTCAATGCAGCGCCCGTGAAACCGGTGGTCGCTTGGGGTTACAATGGCAATGGCCAGACGACGCTGCCAAGTTTGTCCGGCGTGGCCGCCGTCGCTGGTGGGGAGTCCCATAGCATCGCGCTGTTGGATGCGGGGACGCTTGTCGCATGGGGCCTCAACACCAGCGGGCAAACCACGGTGCCCGGCACGGCCACCGGCGTCACGGACATCGCCGCGGGTGTGGATTACAACCTTGCCCGCAAGAGCAACGGCACGATTGTCGCCTGGGGTAGCAATGCCAGCGGCAAGGCCACGGTGCCAAGTGACATCACCACCGCCACCAAGGTCGCGGCGGGGAAAGACCACAGCCTGGCACTTTTGGCGAACGGCACTGTGCGGGCATGGGGTGACAATTCTTGGGGGCAGACGACGATTCCATCGAGCCTCACGGGAGTCACTGTCACCGCCATCGCCTCGGGCTACGATCACAACCTCGCGCTCACGGCTGCGGGTGCGGTGGTGGCTGGAGAACTGCACGCTTTACGTGACGAAAGAGCCGTGTCCGATGTGCGCGGGCGCGATCGTGCATTGCCGGCCTACGCGGGTGGTTTTCGGTTGCTCCGATCCCAAGGCGGGCGCGGCGGGGGGCTGGATCAATCTTTTGGAATCGAATCCGCCGCTGAATCACCGCTGCGAGGTGACCTCCGGCGTTCTCGGCGAGGAGTCGCTGGCGCTGCTCCAGAGTTTTTTCCGTGAAGCCCGGCAACGTAAGCGGATGGATGAGTCCTAGGTGCTTCTCGTTGAAAAATGAATGCGGATTTTTCCAACCAAGCCATACCGCACCTCCACCGGCTTTCGCATGACGGGCGGTTTCACCAAATCAGGTAGGCCATGCCCGGTTGGGGCTAGGGCTTCACAGCAGATCGTAAGACCGGCCGCCGATGCCTTCGAACCAGCGGAGGTAGGCTTGGTTTACCATGGCGTAGCCGCCGGGGGTGGGGTAATCGCCGGTGAAATACCAGTCGCCGCACTCGCCCTTGATGGAGGCGCGCAGGTTCTCGATGGTTTGGTAAATCACCTCCACCTCGCCGCTCCATTCCGTGTCCTCGGGATAGACCATGCGTGAGACCTCGGCGGAGATTTCCTCGACGGTGAAGGCCTCGTAAACGCCCTGCACGCGGTTGCGGCGCTCCTTCGAAGGCTTCGTGAGTTCCTCGCGGCAATCGTCGTAGATTCGATCAAGCAGATACTGCCGCCCTGCGCGGCGGTGGAGTGCGACGGCGGCGTTGAAGGCGATGAATTTCCCCAGCTCCGACATGTCGATGCCGTAGCAGTCGGGGTAGCGGATCTGCGGGGCGGTGGAGCAGATCACGATCTTCGAAGGCTTGGTGCGGGCGAGAATCTTGAGGATGGATTTCTTAAGCGTCGTGCCGCGCACAATGGAATCGTCCAGCACCACGAGTTGGTCGCCTGGTTTCACCGCGCCGTAGGTGATGTCATAAACGTGTGAGACGAGCTGGTCGCGGCCTTTTTCCTGGGAGATGAACGTCCGCATCTTGATGTCCTTATGCGCGATTTTCTCGCCGCGCGGCCAGTTGCGCAGGATCAGCTCATCGACCTTTTCCGGTGTAAGTGTCCCGGCGGCGACGCCTTCGAGGATTTCCATCCGTACCTGCTGGCGGCGGTAGAGGCGCAGGCCGTCCATCATGCCGTGGTAGGCAGTCTCGGCGGTGTTGGGGATGAAGGAGAAGACGGTTTTGTCGAAGCTCTCGCCGATGGATGCCACCACCTGATCGACGAGTGCGCAGCCCATCGCCTTGCGCTCGCGGTAGATCTGCGGGTCGTTGCCGCGCGAGAAATAGATTTTCTCAAAGGAGCAGGGAGTGAACTTTTGCGGGGTGTGGAACTGCTTGTCGGTGATGGTGCCGTCCGCCTTGATCGTGATCACGGAGCCGGGATCGATGGCTTTGATCTGATCTGCCTCGGCCTCGAAAACGGTCATCAGCGGGACGCGTTCCGAGGCGAAGGCGATCACGTCCTCGGTGATGAGCATGTGGCAGGGGCGGATACCGCGCGGGTCGCGCATGACGAACATGTCGCCGTTGCCGATGGCTCCGCAGATGGCGTAACCGCCGTCCCATGGTTCGGCGGATTGGGCGATGATGTCGGGGATGTCGAGGGCGGCGGAAATATGCTCCGGGATTTCGGCTCCGGGGATGCCTTGGTCGCGAAGCTTGTGGTAGAGGTTCGTGTGCGCCTCGTCGAGGTGGTAGCCGATTTCTTCTAGAACCGTCTGTGTGTCGGTGCCGAAGACCGGATGCTGGCCGCGCTGGATCAGCGTCTGGTTCAGTTCGGCGGCGTTGGTCATGTTGAAATTTCCCATCACCATGAGAGTGCGCGTCGGCCAGTTGCTGCGGCGCAAGTAGGGATGGCAGGAGCCTTCGTCAAACTCGCCGCTCGTCCCGTATCGAAGGTGTCCCATCAGGATTTCTCCACCGAAATCGAAGTGATCCTTGACGCTGTCCGGGTTGTTTTTGTCGAGGACACCCTTGCGATCCATCTTGAAGAACGACTTCACCTCCTTGCGGAAAATCTGCGCGAGGGCGTCGGACTCGATGCCGCGGCGGCGGTGGACGTAGGGCTTGCCGATGGGCATGTCCAGTTTCACGCAGCCGATCCCGGTGCCGTCCTGACCGCGGTTGTGCTGCTTCTCCATGAGCAGGAACAGCTTGTTCATACCCCACAGGCAGGTGCCGTAGCGGTCGTAATAATAGGCCAAAGGCTTGCGCAGGCGCACCGCCGCGATGCCGCATTCGTGGTTTAGGTGGTCGCTCAAAATCTTTTAAAATTCAAAATTCAAATTTCAACTTTCAAAAAAGATGGATCATTCGGCCACTTTTACTTTCACGCCGTCGCCGTTGCGCATTTGGCCGAGGATGTGGCCGCCGGGGCCGGCCTTGAGGGCGGTATCGACGTGGGCGGCATCCACGATGACGACCCAGCCGATGCCCATATTGAAGGTGTGGAAACGATCCTCGGCATCGACGTGCTCGAGGAGTTTTCCGATGCCTGGCAGTTTCCATTCGGGAATTTCCAGATCCGCGCCCATGCCGACGAAGAGGCGCTCCAGGTTCTCGGGAAGCCCGCCGCCGGTGATGTGAGCCATCGCCTTGGGTTTCACGCCGGATTTCTTGAGGTCGTTGACGACATCATCGTAAAGGCGGGTGGGCTCTAGCCATGCGTGGAGTTCCTCGTCGGTCACTACGCCCGGACCGATCTCTTTCAGGGCACGGCGGACGAGCGACCAGCCGTTGGCGTGGATGCTGTTGGAAGGGTAGCCGATGAGGGTGTCGCCGACGGCGATGGTGGTGGGGTCGATGAGATCTTTTTTCTCCGCGCAGCCGATGCAGAAGCCGGAAAGCTCGAGCACATCGGCGGGGACGATGCCGGGCATCTCGGCCGTTTCGCCGCCGGCGAGGATGCAGTTGCAGGCTTCGAGGTAATCCGCCATGCCGCCGATCACACGGGTGATCTTGTCCTCGTCGAGCGCGGCGATGCCAATGTAGTCGAGGAAAAGCAGCGGGTCGCCGCCGGTGGTGAGGATGTCGTTGACCGACATGGCGACGAGGTCTTTCCCAGCCGTCTCTAACATGTCGTGTTCAAGCAGAAGCTCCAGCTTTGTGCCGACGCCGTCGCAGCCGGTGACGATGACGGGCTGGTCGTAATCGGAAAGATCATAGCAGGCGGCGAAAAGCCCGAATGCTCCCAGCAGCTTGCGGTTTTGCTGGGTGCGTTTGACGTGTCCCTTGATGTCCCCGACGAGTGACGCGGCTCTCCGCGTGTCCACCCCTGCCTGCTGATACGTGAGCTTGCCTGCCATTTGTGTGCCCGCGTTCTATGCGGGCGGCGTGGGGGGGTCACGAAGAAAAACTCAAACGACGATATATCCGTATGGGTAGCTGCCCCGTCCCGGGGCAGGCGGTGATTGCTGCGTCCCGCAGCAATGCACAAAGCGGCGGGACGCCGCTACCACGGCCTGCTGCGGGACGCAGCAGCCACGTCTGCGCAAAGGGATTGCAAACCCCTTCTCCATAGTCGAAGAACGGCGCGGATGTCTGCGAGGGCTACATGGAGGGTGAGTGCGGCGGTGATGCTGAGCCGAGTGCTGGGGTTGGCGCGGGAGATGATGTTCGCGGCGCTGTTTGGCGGGAGCCGGTGGATGGATTGTTTTTACCTGGCCTACAAGGTGCCGAACCTGCTGCGCGATCTCTTCGCGGAGGGGGCGCTGTCGCAGGCTTTCGTGACGACGTTTTCCAAGAAGGTGAAGTCCGACGGGCCGGAGCAGGCGTGGGTGTTGGCGAACCGGATGATGACGCTGGCGGCGGTGTTCATGGGGCTGGTGACGCTGGTGGGGATCGGGGTGGCGCCTTGGATCGTGGAGCTGCTTACCTCGCTTTCGAGGAGCGGTGAGTCGGCGCGCGGCTACAATCCGGCGGAGATCTCGCTGATGGTGGAGATGGTGCGGGTGATGTATCCGTTCATCGCTTTGGTGTCGATCTCGGCGCTGGTGATGGGGATGCTCAACGCGCGGGACGTGTTCGGGATGCCGGCGCTGGCCTCGTGCTTTTTCAACATCGGCTCGATGGCGGGCGGGGCGGCGATCGGCTATTGGATGGATCCGACGTGGGGGCCGCGCAGTTTGGTAGGATTTTCCTGGGGCGTGGTGATCGGTGGGGTGGCGCAGTTGGTTTGTCAATTTCCGGCGCTGCGGGCGGTGGGCTACCGTTTCGTGGCGGATTTCCGATGGAACGATTCCGGCGTGCGGCAGATCCTGAAACTGATGGTGCCGGCGGTGATTGCGGCTTCCGTGACGCAGGTGAACGTGCTGGTGAATGCGATGTTTGCCTACGGAGTGGGCGAGGGCGCGGTGAGCTGGCTGAGCTATGCCTTTCGGTTGATGCAACTGCCCATCGGGGTCTTCGGCGTGGCGGTGGCGACGGTGACTCTGCCCGCTCTCTCACGGGCGGCGATCAACGGGGTGGGGGAGGATTTCGCGCCGACGCTCTCGAAAGGGTTGAAGCTGGTGATGTTCCTAGTGTTTCCCGCGACGGTCGGCTTGGTGGTGCTGGCGGAGCCGATCATCAGCTTGCTTTATGAAAGGGGAAAATTCGATGCCGCTGACAGGTTGGCGACGGCAGGGGCGCTGCGGGCTTACGGATACGGGCTGCTGTTTTACGGGGGTCTGAAAGTGTTGCAACCAGCCTTCTACGCCATCGAGAAACGCTGGCTGCCGATGATCGCGAGCCTGATTGCGCTGTTTGTAAATATAGGCTGCAACTACGTGTTCGTGTTCGTTTTCAAATGGGGCCACGAGTCGCTGGCACTTACTACAAGTATCGTAGCAAGCCTAAACTTCGTGTTCCTCTACTTCGCGATGAGGCGCTACGCCGGGGATATCGGGACGAAGGGGCTAGGGGTCGCTTTTCTAAAAGTCGGCGTGGCGACAGCGGTGATGGCGGGGCTTTGCCTTGCGGCGGACAGGTTTCTTTTCATCGATCTGAGCGGGATGGCGGTATGGGAAAAAGGATTGTTGCTCGGTGCTGTGATCACCGTCGCAGGGATCGCATACCTTGCTGTCGCGAAGTTGCTGCGCGTCGAGGAGATCGGGGATTTCCTCGCGCTGGTGAAACGTAAGGCGGGCAGGTAGGGAAGAATCGGGAGCGAAACCGGCATCCGAGGTAGTTGGAAATTGACTCACCCGCCTCGCTGGTTACGATGCTTCTATGCAAACGTTTTTTCCCATCGTATTGGCGGCGGTTTTTCTGGTCCAACCGGTTCTCGCCAATGGCGGGGGATATTTCCGGGGCGGTGTCGAGACGGTGGGGGATGTGGTGGGTTTCGAGCCGAAGGAGACGGAGAAGATCCGCATCCTCGATGAGAAGTTGACCGTTGAGCTGGGTGCTGCGGCGGCGGATGTCGAGGTGCGTTACCTGATGCGCAACGAGACGGACAAGAAGGTGAAGGTCAGGTTTGGGTTTCCGGTGGAGGAGTCCTTTGACAGTAATGACTTCGAGCCAGTCGGGGAGGGCATTCCGGTAAACGCCAAGCAACCGAAATACTGCCAGAACTATTCGATCGCGGCATCGGGGAAACCTGTGGATTCCAAGTGGCAAGCGGAGCCGAAGCCTTCGGAGGACAAG
The DNA here is from genome assembly GCA_945869855.1 of Prosthecobacter debontii. Taxonomy (GTDB): domain Bacteria; phylum Verrucomicrobiota; class Verrucomicrobiia; order Verrucomicrobiales; family Akkermansiaceae; genus Luteolibacter. The sequence goes on along the minus strand of CAMBQC010000038.1, from coordinate 7,710 downwards.
CGGTTCAAGGGTATCGCGGGCTGGCTGGTTTCCGAGATTACCTTTACAGCGGGTGAAGAGAAGCCGGTGCTGATCCGCTTCAGAAGCGCCTATCCTGAAGAGTCATGGAGTGTGAGCGATAATAGCTCCACGGGGAGTTCCCAATTCAAATATCGCCTTTCCACCGCGGCCTGCTGGGCGGGTACCATCGGCAGCGGCAAGATCACTCTGAAGCCGAACGGGATCCCCGCGTCCGAACTGAAAGTCCTCAAGCCGGTGAACCGTTTCAGGAAGGACGGTGACAGCTGGATCTGGGATTTCGAGAACCTTAAGCCGACGATGGCGGATGATCTCGAAATCGAGGCGAGTCCGCAGATCCTTACCTATGAACACGGCACTCCTGATGGCTCCATTTATGTCTCTCGCGGCGACAAATGGTCGATCTGCCATGTGAACTACGGGATCAAAGCGAGCTCCACGCTCCCCGCTGAAGGTGAGATTTCCTATGCTGCTGAAAACCTGAAAAGCCTCTGGTCCCCCGATACGGCTTGGTGCGAGGGAGTCAAGGGTGCGGGAACCGGTGAGTGGATCGAGCTCGCCCCCGAGGTTCCCAAGCCCCTCGCCGCCATCGAGATGGCTCCGGGCTATTTCAAGAGCGAAGAGCTTTTCGAGGCGAACGCGCGACCGAAGAAGTTGCTGGTGGAACTCAACGGCGAGCATTCGTTCACGGCCACGGTTCAGGATGCCCGGGTCACCTGCCATATTCCGATCTTAGGATACGCCAAGCCGGTGAAAACCATCCGCATGACTTTCCAGGAAGTGTGGCCGGGGAAAAAGTATGAGGATCTTTGTGTCAGCGCCATCCGCCTCCATGTTAGCCTTGATAAAGAGCCGAAAATCCAGCCTGTCCGTTAGGTGGCTGGGACTGCTCCTCGCTTGCCTCGGCATGGCTGAGGCAAGGCAGGTTCTGCCGGTGTTCCTCTCCGACAACCACGCGGAGACGGCGGGTTGGATCACGCGAAATTTCGATCTCGATGCTCCGCACACCTTGGTGCTTGTCGATGCTCATTCGGATGCCTCTGCGGTGGAGCGCTCCGAGGAAATGCGCGAGGCCATGCGCCGCGTGCCGTCGGAGGAAGAGCGGGCGCGCCGGGTGGAAAACTGGCGGATGACAGGCCGCCTACAGGCGTTCAACTGGATCGAGCCGCTGATGCCGCGCCCGCTGGACAAAGTGGTATGGATGGCCGCGCCGTCACTTGAATCCGGGGAGTTCGCCTTGAAAACGAGGGAGGCGGCTGAGTCGCTGGACGGCAGGCTGGAGGTCGAGCCGCGCTCCTCGGGTTCGTTCGCAAGCCGCTGGGAAACCAAGGATCTGTTAGGTTTCCATGAATGGCAGCCGGGCGGGCGGCAGATCATTCTCGCCATCGATCTCGATTGGTTTGCTGCGATGGCACCCGCCGACCGCGAGCGTCATTTCAGCGCAATCTGGGAGCGGGCAATGGATTGGCCGGGGCTGGCGGGTGTGGCTTTTTCCGTTTCACGGCCATGGCTGACGGATGATGCCGAGGCGGATGCTTTGGTATCGTTGGTGATTGATGTGGTGCGGCATACGCGCGGCGCGCATCTTGAACTTGACGCCTCGGTGGACGACAGGCCCGATGATTCGCTCAAGGCGGCGGAGTCGGATACGGAAGTCACTCGCTGGGATTTCGCGAAGGCTTCGCCGGTTCTGCGGATGAAGCTCCAGTCTCTCGGGAAGCGGCTGAGCATCACCGACCGAAACCGGAATTGGAGCGTTTCACCATGGCGGGAGGATGCCGGGACAGCGCGGCTGGTTCCAGCGGACGGTGAGATCGACTGCGACCACGTGTGGCGGTATCCGCGCGGGAAAGAACCCATCCTCAGAGTCGATGCTCCGGCGGACGCGACAGGAAGAACACGTTGGCATCTGCTGGAGCCGGTGCGGGATGCCTACGATCTGTTGCCGGAAACGGGTTTGGGAAAAGCTTTCTCGGCATCTGCGGCACGATGGATTTACGAAAAGCCGCGCCAGGTCGCGGAGACTCAGGATTTCCAACTCGACCCCGCGACATGGAGCCGCGAATCCGGCGGGCGTTTCCTGATCGGCGCCGAGTGCGAAACGCCGCGTGGTTGGATACCCGCCCCGGCTATCGAGATCCGCGTCCGCACGGCAGATGGGTTTCGCGGCTCGCTGTCAGAATGTGGTGGTATGCCCTATGTTTTCGGTATCGCCGGGGTCAGCGAAACGGATCTGGGCGGCGTGGAAGCAGGTTGGGGCAGCGATTGCGCGAATCTTCTCATTTCCGCTTGGAGACGCCATGGTATCGGGCTGCCATGGGGCGATCCCGGAATCCTGCGCGATTGGTTAGAAGCGATAGCGGAGGATGTCGGTGTTTCGGATCACGTGGAAATCTCGCAAGGACAGATCGCCCGCGGAATCGCCATCGACTTTGGGAAACACGTCGCCGCTGTCTGGGAGGATGTTAAGCCGCAAGGGATTTTAGGTGGAAATGACTTGGTGATGCATCATCTCGGGGGCAAGCCGGAGATCGTCGCGCTGGAAACGCTCGCCGCCACGCGACCGGTTTTCACCGTCCGTATGCCCCGTTCGGAAGAGTCCTGCGTGATGAAATTCGCGGGTGACGTCGTTCTTGCGGAAGGGGAGCGGACGGTCATCGGGGGATTCGAGCGCGGACACGCAGATGGTTTTGTGGTGAATCTGGAGGGCATTCCGTCGATGCGGAAGCCGGTAGGGAAACCGCGCTACGATTTCCGGTTCCCGCCGGAGCGGCTGGATTGGCTGAAATCGCGTGGGGTGGATGCCGTTTCGCTGGCCAATAACCATGCCGCCGATGCGGGTGGCGAGGGAATCATTGAGGGGATTGCCGCGCTGCGCAAAGCCGGGATCGCCTGCTTTGGCGCGGGTGCCAACGAGGTCGAAGCCTGCCGACCGTTGCGGATCGAACGCAAGGGAGTGCAAATGGCGATCTTTGGCGTGAGCTATTTTCCGGAGGGTGTCGCGGACTCCGACTCAGCCGGAGTCGCGGGGTTGCCTGCGCACCGCGCGATCCTCGAACGGGAGTTCCGGCAGGCGCTTGAACTAGGCGAGCGCATTATCGTGATGGTACATGGCGGCGATGAATATGATGCCCGGGTGAATGATGAGCAGCACCGCTGGGCGAGGTGGTTGGTGGCGTGGGGCGCATCATTCATCGTAGGTGCGCATCCGCATGTCATCCAGCGCGAGGAAAACTATGGTGGCGCGGTCATTCTTCATTCACTGGGAAATGCGGTCTATCCAAGCCGCATCAGCAGTGTCGCTTCGGGAGCGATCCGCACCTTGGATGTGGGTCGGCCCGTGCCAGTTCTGCGCCAAGCGGGTTCCGCCCGATGAAGCCGGGGCTTGCGTTTCGCGGCGGGTGGTCTTGAGGTAGGCGGCGTGAACAAGGAAGGCAAGCTTTACGCACTGCTCGCGACCGCGCGGATCGCGAATGTGCCGAGCGTGGTGAGCAATCTCAGCGTGGGGGTGTTGCTGGGGAGCTTGGGCACGGGGGAGGGATTCTCTTGGCCGTGGACGCTGATGATCGCGGCGGTGCTGTTTTACGTTTCGGGAAATTTCCTCAACGACTGGGCGGATCGGGAGTGGGATGTCCAGCATAGGCCGGAGCGGGCGCTGCCGAGGGGGTTGTTTGGGTCGCGATTTTATCTGGGTTTCGCTTGTGCGGGGATCGCGGTGGGGATGATCCTTGCGGCGCTGCATGGCTGGCGGGCGGGGGTCGTTTCGGCGGCGCTGGTCGGTTTCATCGTTCTCTACACGAAGGTTCACAAACAGGCCGCGTGGTCGGTGATCCCGATGGGGCTGTGTCGTGCGTGTCTTCCTGTCTTGGGATATGTGGCGATGCGCGGTAGCGTTGCCGGGGCGGTGATTTTTTCGGCCGTGGGTTTGTTAGTATACATCGTTGCACTGTCGCTGAGCGCGCGCTGGGAATCGAAGGCGGATGCCGAAGGAAAGCAACACATGTCGCGCTCGCTGTTGGTCTTGGCGGGGCTTATTCCCGCGCTGCTGCCTATGACGGTGATGCCGCTGGTAGGCTTGATCGGTGTGATCGCGTTTTTCCTGTGGATGGGGCTGTGCGTCACGAAATACCGCTCTCCGGTGCCCGCGCATGTTTCCGCTTTGTTGGCGGGGATCCCTTTGGTGGATTGGGTGACGCTCCTGCCGATGGCGCTGATCTGGATGCAGCTCGAAAGGGTGGAGGCTTTCGATTCGATGTTTTCCATCGCGGTTTTCTTGCCGCCCGCCGCGTTCCTGTTTGGCCGGATGTTGCAGCGTGTCGCGCCCGCGACCTGATGAAGCAATTCAACCGCAGATGGATGGGATGAACGCAGATAAAGAATAGGATATGGGAAAACTTGTATTCCCAGTCCTCCTGGGCGAGCTGAAGAATCGCGGTCCATTTCATGTCCATGAACATCACATCCTCTTCATCTGCGTTCATCCTGTTCATCTGCGGTTTAAATCTTTTTACCCGCCATGATTCACACTTTGATCGGGGCTTGATGTTCCTCCCGTCCCGCGCTCCATTCGGCTTGTGAGCGGGATCAAGGAGAAACAGGAGCGGTTGCTGGAGGAGTTGGAGCTTTTCCAAGATTGGACGGAGCGGTATGAGTATGTGATCGGGCTGGGGAAAAGGCTCGAGCCGCTGCCCGAGGGATCGCGGGATGAGAGCCATCTGATCAAGGGCTGCCAGTCGCAGGTGTGGCTGGATGCGGAGAAAAAGGACGGTTTGGTCCATTTCCACGCGGACTCGGATTCGCTGATCACAAAGGGCATGATCGCGCTTTTCATCAACGTCCTCAACGGCGAAACCCCGGACGCGATCCTGACGGCGGATATGGGTTTCATCGACAAGACCGGCCTCAAGGAGCACCTGGCTCCGACCCGCGCGAACGCCCTCAACCTGATGGCCACCCAGATGAAACAGCGCGCGCTGGCTTTCGCGTAGCGGTGCGCATTGCCGTTGACGTTTGGGTCTTGCGGGAAGAACACTGCCGTAATGTTCATCGATCACATCAGGATTCTGGCGAAAGCGGGCGACGGCGGCGACGGCGCGGTCTCATTTCGACGGGAGAAATTTGTCCCGCGCGGCGGCCCGGACGGCGGCGATGGCGGCAACGGCGGGAAAGTGATCCTAGTGGTCGACAATTCCACCGATACGCTGCGGCAATATCACTTCGACCCCAAGCTCATCGCCGAGGACGGCAAGCCCGGCGGGAAACACAAGAAGACCGGGAAAACCGGCAGGAACAAGATCGGCAAAGTACCGCCGGGGACGGTGGTTTACAAAACGGACGCCGCGACGGTGAACGAGGCGGTGGAGCACGAGCGCAGCGATGACGGCATCGATTTGGAGCCGATCGCCGATCTGATCGAGGAAGGGCAGACCTTTGTGCTTTGTGAAAATGGTGTGGGCGGGGAGGGGAATTTCAAATTCCGCACCGCTACGAACCAAACGCCGACCGAACACACGCTCGGCACTCCGGGCCAGCAGGCGGTGTATTATTTGGAACTGCGGCGCATCGCGGATGCAGGGCTGGTCGGTTTCCCCAACGCCGGGAAATCCACGCTGCTTGGCGCGATCTCCGCGGCGAAACCCAAGGTTGGCTCCTATCCTTTTACCACGCTGCAACCAATGATCGGAGTGGTGGAATTCGGCGGATATCGTCGCTGCACCGTCGCAGACATTCCCGGCTTGATCGAAGGGGCACATGAAAACCGGGGTCTCGGTCATGAGTTCCTGCGCCACATCACGCGCTGCCGGGTGCTGCTTTTCGTGTTGGATATGGCGGGCAGCGAGGGACGTGATCCCATCGGCGATCTGGAAATCCTGCGAAAAGAGATCAAGGAATATGACGAGGATCTCGCAAAGTTCCCATGGAAAGTGATCGCCAACAAAATGGATCTCGAAGGCTCGGCAGAAAACTTGGAAATTTTCAAAAGCCGTTTCCCGAAAGTGGAGGTCATCGCAATCTCAGCAGAAACCGGCGCGGGTCTCGATGACTTCAGAGTCATGCTCGATGGCGAGGTTTCCCACAAGGGGAAGAAATAATCGTGGAACGGAGGTGTGAGGGTAGACCAAATTGGTAGCCCTGTGAGGGGGCGTTTTCCTGCAGTTGATTACGCACCAATTTCGAGGGTATTTTATCAAGCCGGATTTCAGGACAGCGCATGGCGGGTAGCTTCGATTCGCCGAAGGAAAGCGGTTGCAGGGGAGGCGGGGGGCGACGTAGCCTTCGGGCGTGCTGAGAACGGAAGAGAATGTGTATGCCACTATTGTTTCCCCTGAGAGGGATTTCCTGCGACGCACTTTCCGAGCCATGCTGCGGGCGCGCATTTTGGAAAACAAGCTCTCCAGCCTGTACAAGGCGGGAAAAATCGTCGGTGGTGTCTATCTGGGCAGAGGGCAGGAGGCGGTGAGCGCGTCGCTTGGTGCTTCGTTGATCCAAGGGAAAGATTGTTATGCACCGCTGATCCGGGATCAGGCCGGGCGGACGGCTTTCGGCGAGCCGGTGATCGACTGCACGCGCACCTACTTAGGTTCTGTCAATGGACCGATGAGAGGTCGTGACGGAAATATCCACCGCGGCCGTCCTGAGATGGGGATGCCCGCGATGATTTCCCATCTCGGTGCGCAAGTGCCTGTGATCGCGGGGATGCTTTTTGCGAAGCGACTGAAAGGGACTCTCGTTGGCTGTGTGGGCGCTACCTCGGTCGGCGATGGAGCGACCTCGACCGGTGCGTTTCATGAGGGGCTCAATATGGCGGCGGTGGAGAAATTGCCGATGGTGGTGGTAGTGGCGAACAACCAATTCGCCTACTCGACGCCGAACAGCCGGCAATTCGCATGCCGGGATCTGGTGGAGCGGGCGGCGGGCTACGGGATCGGTGGATTTTCGGTGGATGGCACGGATCTTTTGGCATGCGCCTCGGTGATGGGGGAAGCGGTGAGAAAAGCGCGTGCGGGGGGCGGACCGCAAATGGTGGTGGCGCATTTGTTGCGGCTCGGCGGGCATGGCGAGCACGACGACGGTTCCTATGTTCCGGATTTCGAGAAGCAGGGTCATTATGGCAGGGATTGCGTTGAAGTCGCAATGCGGCAACTCGTGGAGGGTGGTTTATCGACGACGGAGGAAATCACGACCTGGCAGGAAGAAACAGCGGAAGAGGTGCAAAGGGCGGTGGCTCAAGCGCAACAAGAACCCGCACCCGATCCGTATCGCGAGGATTGGTCGGCCTTATCAACCCGTTTCCCCCTGATCGCACAGTGAGCGAAGTCACCTACATTGATGCGATCCGCGAGGCGCAGGAAACCCTGCTGCGGGAGGATCCGCGCGTTTTCCTCTACGGCCAAGACATCTCAAATTTCGGTGGCGCGTTCAAAGCCACGAAAGGGCTGGCCGAGGCGTTTCCGAACCGGGTGTTCGACAGCCCCATTTCCGAGGACGCGATGATTGGACTCGCTGTGGGGGCGGCGATCGAAGGGATGCGACCCATCATCGAGATGCAGTTCGCGGATTTCTCGTCGATCGCGTTTAACCAGATCGTGAACCAAGCGGCGACACACTTTTACCGCACGGGCATGCCGATCCCGATCACCGTGCGCCTGCCTTCTGGTGGCACGCCGGGCTCCGGCCCTTTTCACAGTCAGA
>CAMBQC010000037.1 GCA_945869855.1 Prosthecobacter debontii | reverse complement strand
CAGCGCCAGGCGACGAAGCCGTCCTCCTGAGTGATGGGTGCCTGGCAGGAGGGGCATTTTCCGGCGACGAAATCGTAGAGGGAGAAGGGTGGGAACGTGGTATCCGGATCGATGACCTTGACGATGGCGGGGATGATCTCGCCCGCTTTTTCGACGAGGACTTTCGCGCCGATGTAGATGCCTTTTTTGGTGATCTCGTCCTGGTTGTGGAGGGTGGCACGGGAAACGGTGGAGCCGGAGATGAGAACGGGATCGAGCTCGGCGACGGGGGTCAGGACGCCGGTGCGACCGACCTGAATGGAGATATCGCGGAGGGTGGTTTCCTTCTGCTCGGGGAGGAACTTGTAGGCGGCGGCCCAGCGCGGGGCGCGGGAGGTGGCACCGAGCTGCTCGCGCTCGGCGCGGTCGAGGACTTTCACCACAACTCCGTCGGTGGCGTGGTCGATGTCATGCCGGTGTTGGCTGAAAAATTTCACCCCGGCGAGGAGTTCGCCGAGGTTGCGGGCGATGCGGACGGGTTCGTTGCGGGGAATGGAGAGGGAATCGAGGAGGTCGTGGAAATCGGTTTCCGTTTCCAAAAGTTCTCCCTCATAAGCGCCGAGGCCGTGGGCGAGGAAAGCGAGCGGGCGAGTGGCGACGATTTTCGGATCGAGCTGTTTGAGGGTTCCGGCGGTGGCGTTGCGGGGGTTCGCGAAGGTAGGGAGGCCGGCTTCGTCGCGCTCCTCGTTCATAGCGGCGAACGCGGAGTTCGGCATAAAGATCTCGCCGCGGATTTCCAGTACAGCTGGAATTTTGAATTTTGAATTTTGAAGTTTGAATTTTGCCCCCTCGTTGAGGACTTGGAGGTCGATGGGGATGAGTTCGCCGTCGGAGGATTCGATGAGGTTGCCGGTGTGGGCGTCGGCCACGTCGACGCCGGTGACGGGGTGGAACCAGCGGTTGTGGCCTTTTGATTCGTAGCCTTGGTTGGTGAACCAATCGTCAATTTCCCCGGAGGAAGGCTCGGTGCCATCGACGTAGGGCTGGGAAATGACGAAGGCGGGGCCTTGTTCGGTGAGGAGGATGCCGTGGAACCAGATGTCGTCGCCGAAGATTCGGTTGCAGGCGACGATGTTGCGGAGATAACGGACGCTGCCCTGTGCTCCGAAATTCGGGGGGAGGGTGAACTTGACGACGCGGAGATATTTTTCCGCCAGGAAGACGGTGTGCTCGGATTGACCGGCTAGCTTTATCCAACCTTCTGTGAGGCGAGTAATTTCCTGAAGGTTGAGGAGTCGACGAGTGTGAGTTCCCCATTCAAGAATGGATTCGGTTTCACGTCGGATCCGTTGCGCCACATTGTCTCCATGATTTCCTGCGGAGTCTTCTTGAAGCCTTCGAGCCAGGCTTTGTGGCGAGCCTTGCGGATGTGTTCCGGGGACAGGGGCATTTTCTGCTGCGTGCTCATGTGTTGTTTCATAGGGGAGGATGGATTCGAAGTCAATGCCGGTGGCGGGGGCGGAGGTTCGGTATGGGGTTTCGTCTTCCGCCAAGGAGTTTGGGAAAGATGGGGGGGAGAAGTGGAGTTCGGAGATCGGCGACCCAAGATCGCCGCTACTCAGGGTGAGCGGGATGTTGCGGATCGTGCGGACGTTCTGCGTGACGTCGTCGCCGGTGGTGCCGTCACCGCGGGTGGCTGCGTATTTCAGGGAGCCATTTTCGTAGCAAAGGGACACGGCCACGCCGTCGATTTTGGGCTCTAGGGTTACGGTGATTTCCTCGCGGCCCAGGTTTTTCTGGAGGCGTTTATAAAAGGCGATGAGCTCGGCTTCGGGAGTGTCCGAGTCTTTCAGCTCGAACACATCGTCGATGCTGAGCATAGGGACGGGGTGCTGGATCTGGGAGAAACCATCGAGAGGTTTCGCTCCGACGCGTTGGGTGGGCGAGTTGGTGTCGGCGAGGGCGGGGTGGCGTTTTTCGAGGTTTTCGAGTTCGCGGAAGAGCTTGTCGTATTCGGCGTCGGAGATTTCCGGCTCGGCATCGGTGTAGTAGAGCTGGTTGTGGTGGTCGATGAGCTGCCGCAGCTCCGCGACGCGCGAATCGGGCGTGGGGAAGTTGGCGAAAAGATCCAGCTCGTCGGGCATGGGAGAAAACTTCAAACTTCAAGACCCAAACTTCAAGGAAGAGTTGCGATGACATGGCGATCGATTGGTGTTTGACTGAGAAGTTGTGCGGTTCCAGTTTCCCTTCGTTGAATTCTGTGAATTACAAGATCGGCAATGAAAAGCTGGTGAGGGTGCTGGAGAACGCATCGAGCCATTTGCGCGGTTTGCTCGACAAACAGGGTCGGGCGGGGGGCGCGTTGCGGATCGCGGTGATCGGCGGGGGGTGCTCGGGGCTGCAATACAAGATGGATCTGGTGGACGGCCCTCGCGACCGGGACATCTTAGTGCCTAGCAACGGGGTGAACGTAGTGATCGATCCGAAGAGCGCGCTTTTCGTGAGCGGTAGCGAGCTGGATTTTTCCGATGATCTCCAGCAAGGCGGATTCAAGGTGAGCAACCCGAACGCGGTGGTGACCTGCTCGTGCGGGGAGAGTTTCGCGGCGTGAAATGAATGCGTTCGCAAAATTGGGGCTGGAGGTGTCGCTGGTGATTACTGCGGGTGTGATCCGCGAGGCGTTCCGGGAGCGGGCGGCGGTTTCGCATCCGGACGGGGGAGGCGATGAGGCGGAGTTCACCGCGCTGCGGGAGGCGCGGGAGGTGTTGGAAAGCCCGGCGAAACGGCTGCGCGAATGGTTGCGGGTGAAAGCTGTGGAGACCGCTCCGCGCGGGACCATCGCGGGGGAGTTGGTGGATTTTTTCCAGAAAGTGGCGGAAACGGGAGCCGAGGCGGAGACGGCCATCCAATCAGCGGACGTGGCGCAGTCGGCGCTCGCGAAAGGCATGGCCGAGGTGCGGCAGATGGGCGCTAGGGAGAAAGTGAAAAACCTGCTTTCTGAAATCGAGGTGGGAATCGCTGCGCGTGAAGAACGTTTCCCTGCCATCGAAAAAGGTGAATCCGATGCCGCGACGGCGCTGCGGGATCTGGTGTTCCTTGAGAAATGGCGCGGCGCGATGAGATCGCTCTACGGGCGGCTCATGTGAGCGGGATTCAGTTCCCCGGCGAGGATGGTGGTGGGGTGGCGCCGACGCGGGTTATCTCCGAAGTCTTCGCGAGGTAGAAGAGCGCCCCGCCACCTCCTACGACCGCGATCAGGACAATGAGAGTGATGAGCAGGAGCAGGAAATTTTTCATGGGAAGAGCTTGGAGGAAAAGCCAGCCGGATGGCGAGAGGAATTCGCAGGGCAAGCACGCCGTTGGCAATCACCTCAAGTCCGGGTCCCACGCAGAACGGCGGCGAAGGCACCGTCGGTGGCTCGGTTTCAAAGGGACAGACAAAATGATTGAGGCTGTTAGATAAGCGATTTCAAAGGGACAGACAATTTGTTAAAATCTTCTTGTGCGGGGTGGGGGGGCGGATAGTGTGGCTCCATGCGTAAGGCGAGATGGTTGGCGGAATGGGCGGGCAAGCAGGGTAAGCCTGCGATTTACCACTGTATCTCTCGAGTGGTGGATCGGCGTTTTGTGTTCGGGGATGCGGAGCGCGAGGCCTTCCGGATGTTCATGCGGATGCAGGAGAATTTCACGGGGTGCCGGGTGCTGACGTATTGCGTTATGTCTAACCACTTCCACATCCTTTTGGAAGTTCTGCCCGTGCCGGACGGCGGGATTTCGGATGAGCTGCTATTGAAGCGATTGGCTGGGTTGTATTCGGAAGCTTTCGTGGACGGGGTGGCGCAGGAGATGGAGAGCGCCCGTAAAGACGTAGATGAGGCGATGGTGGCGGAGATCCACGCTCGCTTCACCTACCGGATGCACGATCTCAGCGAGTTCATGAAAACGCTGCTGCAAAGGTTCACGCGCTGGTTCAACCGGGAGCATAACCGGCGTGGCACCCTTTGGGAGGAGCGTTACAAGAGTGTGATCGTGGAAAGCGGCGTGGCCGCGCGCACCATCGCGGCGTATATCGACTTGAATCCCGTTCGGGCGGGGATGGTTTCGGATCCGGCAGATTACCGTTGGAGCGGATATGGTGAAGCGATCGGGGGAGGGATGAAGGGAAATGGAAAAAAGTCGAGAATGGGACTGATCCTTGCGGTCAAGAATCCAGAATCCAGAGACCAGATCGCGATGGATTCATGGAAGGATGTTTCGCGGATTTACCGACGTGCGATGGGTATGGCGCTCGGTAGGAAGCCGGGGAAGACACAAGACTTTGAGACACAAGACACAAGAAAGAAGGCTCATGCGGTGACGAAGAACACGGAGGAGATGCTGGAGTCGGAGGACAACGAAACCGTCTTGCCGGATCTCGGCATGGCCGGGATGTTGATGAAGCGGGTGAGGTATTTTACGGACGGAGCGGTGATCGGGAGTAAAGGGTTTGTGAACGAGGCGTTTGTGGGTGCGCGGGAGAGGTTTACGGAGAGGAGGAAGGATGGAGCGCGGCGGATGCGGGGCAGCGGCGCTCCAGCGGCGGGGACGCTGTGGAGCATCCGGGATCTGCGGGTGGGGATATGATTCACATCAGGCGAAGGTCATGAAAGCGTTTGACGCGGAAGGAGGAGGGCGACAGTTTTTGCGATGGTCATGGAGTTAAGAAAGACGGGGGGATAGGATGTCCCCTCGACGGACTGGGACTTCAAGTCCCAGCCACTTTCAGAACGGCGGCGAAGGCACCGTCGGTGCCTTGCTCTGTGGGGAGGATGCGGACGGATTTTCCGAGCTTGAGGCCGTGGGTTACGGCGAAGGCTTTCACGAGGTCGGTGTTTTCCGCGTCCTCGATGGAGCAAGTGGAATAGACGATGCGTCCACCGGGCTTGAGGCAGGGGAGGGCGTTGTTGAGGATTTCCGTTTGGATGACGGCGAGGTCATCGATGTCGGAGGGATGGAGGCGCCAGCGGACATCGACGCGGCGGCGGATCACGCCGGTGTTCGAGCAGGGGACGTCGAGAAGGATTGCGTCGAAGGCTCCGTGGAAACGTTCGGGGGCGGGCTTGCGCCAATCGTGGACGGAAATTTCATCGGCCTGGATGTGGAGGCGGGAGAGGTTTTCCTCGAGGCGCGGGAGGCGTTTTTCGTTGGAGTCCGTGCAGGTGAGGCCTGCGCCGCCACCGAGTGCGGCGGCGATGAGGAAGGCCTTGCCGCCGGGGGCGGCGCAGGCATCGAGGATTTTCTCGCCGGGCTGTGGGTTGAGCAGTTCTACGGAATGTCTAGTAGCTGGATCCTGGATGTAGAGCTTGCCCTCGGCGAGGAGCTGGGTGGGGAGCTTGCCGGTGAGTTCGAAATATCCGGGCGCGTGGTCGAGCGGTTCGCCGGGGATTTCCTCGGGGGCTGCGGCGAGCGGGTTGAGGCGGAAAAAGGTTTCGGCGGGCTGGTTGTCCCACTCCATGATCGCGATGGCGGTTTCCTTGCCGAAGGATTTCCGGAAACGGTTGTAGAGCCAGTCTGGGTGGGAGTGGAGGACGGCGGGCGGCATGTCGTCGAGTTCCTCCATGAGGCGTTTGCGTGAGGAGATCGCCTTGCGGAGGACGGCATTGATGAGCGGGCGGACGGAGGTTTTGCCGGCCTCGACGGTTTCGTTGACGGCGGCGTGGTCGGGGATGTTGAGGATGAGGATCTGGCAAAGGCCGACGCGGAGGATATCGCGGGTGTCGGCGTCGAGCTTGCCATGGCGGAGTTTGCCGATCCAATGGTCGAGGACGCGGCGATGGCGGAGGACGCCGAAGAGGATGGCCTGTAAGAGGGCGCGGTCTGCGGAGGAAAGCATGCGGCGCTGCGCGTGGCGCTCGACGAGGCTTTCCGCGTAATCATGCCCCTTAGCCCAGGCGCGTAGGGCGGAGACGGCGGCTTGGCGGACGTGGAAATTTTTGGAAGGCATGAAGTTTCAAATCTCAAATTTCAAATCTCAAGGAAGAGGAAGAGAACCACAACCGAGCAAAGCAAGATGGACAGACACCATACTCCTCAATTTTCTGTCAAATGGACGCGGATGAACACGGATGGAATTCTTTCTAGAGGTTTTGGATGGTGTTTTCTCCTATCAGGACGTCCATGAGTTCGGGTGAGAGGAAGTCTTGGTTGTGGATGATGTGGTCGAGGATGGGGGTTTTGGTTAGGGAGGTGAGGATGCCCTTATTGGTGATCATGGGGGTGTCCATCTCGTCCTCAAGCTGGTTGAGGATGATCCCGGCGCAGGTGAGTCCTTTCGCCTTGATGGCGGCGAGGGTGAGCAGGATGTGGTTGAGTGCGCCGAGGCGGTTCGCGGCGACGAGGATGACGGGCAGGCCGAGATCCTTCGCGAGATCCGAGATGAGATAGTTTTCCGTAATCGGCACTTCCCAGCCGCCGGCGCCCTCGACGAAGACGGTGCCGCGGCCTTCGGAAAAATTCCGGTAAGACTCCACGAGGGTGGCGGGATCGATGGATTTGTTTTCCAGGAGCGCGGCGACGTAGGGTGCGACGGGCGAGGCGAAGTGGAGCGGATTCACCTCATCGAGGGGAAGGTTTCCGGAAACTTCTGCGAGGATGCGACCGTCATCGCGGTCGCCGCAGGAGACGGGCTTGAAGCCGGCGGCGTCGCGCCCTTCCGCGCGCAGGGACTCAATCATGAGCCGGGTGAGGTGTGTTTTGCCGACACCGGTATCGGTGCCTGTGATGAAAAAGTTCATGAGTTTGGATGTTTCAGGCGAAAGCCCGCAGGAAGCCGACTTCGAGCGCAAGCGGCTCGGAGGCGTTTGTCTCCAGAGTTTGTCGCAGACGCTCAAGGGCGTCGAGACGGGTGCCGATGCGGAAGATGCTTTCGGTCTCGGCGATTTTTTCTAACAGAGACGCAGATTCCGGGAAATCGAGGCCGCCGGAGCCGGTCTTGATGCGGATGAGGTCGGCAAGCCAGGCGAGGATTACATCGAGGTAGCGGTTGCGTGCGTCGAGGTAATCCGCCTCGGCGGCGGCCTTGTGGAAATCCTCGCGCTCCTTCAGCCAGGTGCCGTCGGTGCCGTCGCGATAGGCGGCGATCTCCTCCTTGGTAGCGGCCTTGGCAGCGGCTTCGACTTCTTCGCGTTTCTCCGCGAGGAAAGCTGTGAATACGGATTTCATGTGGAGCGCGGAGATGGGATCGCCGAAGCCGCGTGAGGCGGCCTTGCTGATTGCAGTGATGAGTTCGTCCCCGCCATCCGCCCCGAGCGGGCGACCGCCGCTGAGTTTCACCTGCACGCAGCGGGAGAGGATGGTCGGCAGGAGGCGCTGCGGGCGGGTGGTTAGAAGCAGCAGCAGTGTTCCGTTCGGCGGTTCCTCAAGGGTTTTGAGGAAAGCGTTTTCGGCCTGCTCGTTCATGCGGTCGGCGTCCACGATCACGCCGACCTTGGTCATGCCTTTTGGTGCGGCGAGTTGGAGGGTGTGCTCGAGATCTCGGATTTCGGCCACGGAAATGCGGCGGGATTTCGAGCGCGGGCGGATGATGCGCACCCAGCCGCCCTCCTGTTCATCGAGCGGAACCAATTTTTCCACGACCGGCTCGCCGAAGAGGTCCATCCCGCCGCTTTCTCCCGATCCGTTGACCATCGAGACCAGGTGCGAGGCGAGTGCCTCTTTCCCGCAGCCCAGTGCGCCGGAAACGAGGAAGGCGTGGGCGAGTCGACCCCTGCCGTGGGCGGCTTGGATCAGTTCGAAGGCTTTTTCGGCGGACTGTGACACGGCGTTTAGAGGCAGAGCCGCTTGAAAAGCTCCGCGAGCGGAAGCTGGAGGCAGATGTAGAAATCGCCAAAATCGGCGTAGCGTGCGGAGACCTCGTCGAAGCGCATTTCATAAACGATGGCCTTAATGTCCTCGGTGGTTTTGGAAAGCAGGGTGACGCCCCACTCGTGCTCGTCGAGGCCGGTGGAGCCGGTGATGAGCTGGAGGATGCGACCCGAGTAGGTGCGGCCGACGCGGGCATGCCCGGCCATCAGTTCGCGGCGCGCCTCGTAGTCGAGGGAATACCAGTTGTCGGTGCCGGAGCGGCGCTTCGACATCGGGTAGAAACAGACGACGGGCCAATCGGGGAGCTGCGGATAGACGCGGTAGGAACGGTAGTGCGCCATGCGGTCATCGAACTCCTTGAGAGCGGCCTCGAACTCGGCGGAGCCTTCCGTGAGGTTTTTCTCCGCGATGAGGGTTTCCGCGATGTGCTGCTCGCGGGTGGTGGTGTATTCGGAAGGCTCGGTGAGCGATAGATAGGAGTATGCGGGCGTGAGGATTTCAGGGCCGAGGGAGAGCGTGAGCTGTTTTTCGAAGGAATTAGCGATGTGCAGATCCGGTGTGAGCAGCATGAAGCCGAGATCGGACTTGGGAGATACGATAGAAAACGTGAGGAGCTGGGTGTCCGGCGTGGCGCGGATTTCCTGGACGAGTTCGGTAAGGCGGACTTTCGACTGGCGCTGCTCGTCGTCGGAGTAGAGCGCCCATTGCGAGTGGTCGATATGGTAAAAAAGGTGTAGGACGTGCCAGCCTTCTTTCGGGATCAGAGGAGTCATGAATTGGTTCTAAACGCCTTGAGGGAAACATCAAACCACAATTCGCGGTGTGGGCGAATCAACGGATCTGTGTATCGATTTCCATTTCTAGCACCATGCTGAAATCCTCGCGAGATGCTGTTGCGGAGGGGGCTTCGAAGACCTGCGCGCGCCATCGTTTTCCGCTGCCCGTGCGGTATGCCGTGTGCATGCCTAGATCGTCAAAGCCTGCCGTGGCTATGACAGTGATCTCGGAATCTCCCGCGACGCTGCGGGTGATGACATCGCCGACCAATAGACCTTCTTCGTTGCGGAAAAACACGCGGATGGCACCCGTCTTGGAGCTGAGGCTCAGATTCACGACGGGGATGATTTGCGTATTTCGCCGGATGATATCCGCGTTATCTCCAGAGGTGATGGGTTTCCTCCAGTATGTGCTGGCCGCAGTAATCGTGACGATTTTTCCGGAAACGGGAAAATCGATTTTTTCGGCGAAGAGCGAGCGTGTCGGAATGCGGTTTGAGAAATGGTTGAGTGTGAACGCCGCGCCAATTAGCAGGATGAAGCACAACAGCAAGATCGCAATTTTCTCGATCTTGGACAAAGTGTTTGTCGAGAGAATTGCAGGTAGGGTTCTTTGGACGGTTGGAGCTGGGTCAACTTTGCGGGCTTCTTGAGCTTCCTGGTCAACTGGCTCCCGCTCCACATTAGTAATTTTCAAGTTGGTCTCAAAATCTGCATCGAGCCCTGATTTCGCGGCCGTTTCCTTTGCTAATTCTTGCGCGATTTTATCTTTGGGCACTTCGTATACCGGGTTAGACACAGCTCGCTCAGCGGGCGTGAGATCGTCGGCTTCCGCTGATACTGACTGAAACTTGGATATTTTATCGGTCTCCGCTAGTGAGGGTCTTAAATCTGCGGGTTTTTTGGTATGAATCTTTGAGGTGAAGCCCCGCTGTATGGGTAACTTCCCTGCCGACCCTTCGGAGTTGTCAGAACGAGCGAGGTCAGTATTTTGATCTGCGTCGAGATCCCAGTGACCGATCTCCGAACTATCGTGTCTATGCGTTGATACATTTTCCTCGCCGTGAGGATCGTGACTTGGGCTTGAGGGATCTATGCTCATAGATAAGAAATGGTGATAACTTTAAAGTCAGCTCGCATGTTTGGCGAGGTTAGATAGCTCGTATCGCCGACCTAATTCACTGTTGACAGATTACCCTTGTATGCGTTCCGAAAAAAGAAAAAATCTCGTTTTTTGATGAAAAAGCTTTTTGGAACAGATGGAATTAGAGGGCGAGTAAATGAGTATCCGGTTACCGCGTGCATGGCGAACAGGCTGGGACGAGCGGTGGTAAAGGCGCTGGGTGGAGAGAATGGCATGCGGGTAATCATCGGTAGGGACACCCGTGAGTCCGGCGGAATGTTGGAGGACGGTTTGGTCACGGGTTTGGTGAGTGCGGGGGCGAGGGCGCTACGGCTTGGTGTGGTGCCGACTCCCGCGGTGGCCCTGCTCGTGCGGGAAATGGATGCCGACGCGGGTGTGATGCTGACGGCCTCGCACAATCCCCACACCGACAACGGGATGAAGGTCTTCGGCGCCGGCGGGTTCAAGCTTTCCGATGAGATCGAGGCGGAGATCGAGACCTTGCTGCTTTCCGATGGGTGGATGGTAGATGCCGTGGAAGAGGGAAGTGTGGAGGATTTTCCGGAAGGACTACGGAAATACGCGGAGTGCGCAAAAGCCAGCATCGACGGGATGGATCTCGGCGGCCTGAAAGTGGTGATCGATGCGGGGAACGGAGCTGGGTTTGAGGTCTGCCCGCAGATTTTCCGTGAACTCGGCGCGGAGGTGATCGCGATGGCGGTGATGCCGGATGGGCGCAATATCAATGAAGGCTGCGGCGCGCTCCATGCTGAACAAGCGGGGAAACTCGTCCGCGAATCGGGAGCCGATCTCGGTGTTTCCCTCGACGGCGATGCCGACCGGGTGATTTTCACTGATGCTCATGGCAACTCGCTGAGCGGCGATCGCGTGATGGCGATGTGCGCGATTTCCTTGAAGCATGCGGGAAAATTACCAGGCGACGCGATGGTCGCGACGGTGATGAGCAACCTCGGCATGGACGAGGCATTGCGCGCGGAGGGTATCTCTGTTTTTCGCGCCGGTGTCGGCGATCGCATGGTGCTGGAGATGATGCGCGAGAAAGGGATCGTCTTCGGTGGGGAAAATTCGGGTCACCTGATTTTCGCGGAGCACGCGACGACCGGCGACGGCATTGTCAGCGCCCTGCAAGTTTGCCGGATGATGAAGGAAAGCGGGAAAACCCTCGCGGAACTCGCCTCCGTGATGCGCGAGTATCCGGGCACGTTGCTCAACCTCCCCGTCCGCGAAAAAACACCGATCGGTGATCTCCCGAAGCTCACGGCGCTCATTTCCATGGCGGAAAAATCCTTCGGGAAGGAAGGCCGCCAGCTCGTCCGCTACTCGGGCACGGAAAACAAGATCCGCGTGCTCGTCGAACACCGCGACGCGGATACGGTGGATCATTGGATCGAGAAATTCAGGGACACGATCACGGAGGAAATCGGATGAAGGGAAACCCGGAAGACAGCTGGCCTTTGGAGATCACCGGCGATTTCCGGGTGGCAAACCGTCCGCTCTTTGAGTGGCTCGAAACGGCGGATGAGGAACTGCGCGAGATGATCCTCGCCTGCCGTTTCCCGTGGGATCTGCTGGCGATCCAGGAGCGTGTCATGGCCGAGTGGGAGGAGAAAATTTTCGGCGACGTGCATCCCGCCGCCGTGATCGAAGGTCGGGTCCAGCTTGGCAAGGGATCGCGCATTTTGCCGGGCGTTTTTATCGAGGGCAACGTCGTCATCGGTGAGGGCTGCAAGATCGGCCCCAACTGTTATGTCCGCGGCTCCACCGCCATCGGCGACCGCTGCCACATCGGCCAATCCGTCGAGATCAAGAACAGTATCCTTCTCAGCGGCACGAACGTAGGTCATCTGTCCTACGTTGGGGACTCGATCCTCGGTGAGAATGTGAACTTCGGGGCGGGCACGATCGTTTCCAACCTCCGCCACGACGGCCGCAACCATCTCTCTGCGGTGAACGGAATCCAGACGGATACCGGGCGGCGGAAATTTGGCGCGGTGGTCGGCGACGGTGTGCACACTGGCATCGGAACCTTGGTTTATCCGGGCAGGAAAATCGGGGCGGGTATGTTTACATTGCCCGGAGATATTGTGCGGAAGGATATCAGGTAACGGAAGGATAACATTATGTGCGGAATTGTTGGATACATTGGAAAAGCGAACGCGGCATCCGTCTTGATCGGCGGGTTGAGAAGGCTGGAATACCGTGGTTACGACTCGGCGGGGCTTGCCCTGTTGGACGGCCAAATCCTGCATGTTTCGAGAGCTGTCGGAAAAGTCGCGAACCTCAATGAAAGGGCGCGCGCGGATTGGGACGCGGAGCTTTTCCAAAGGGCGGGCACCGGCATCGCCCACACCCGCTGGGCCACCCACGGCCCGCCGACCGAGGCGAACGCCCACCCGCACCTCGATGAGTCGGGCCACATCGCGCTGGTCCACAACGGCATCATTGAGAACTACCGTTCCCTGCGCGCGCGGCTCGAAAAAAAAGGCCATCATTTCCTCTCGGAAACCGATACCGAGGTGCTCGCCCATCTCATCGGTGATTGCGATAAGGGCGATCTCCTGCAGGCCGTCCGCGATGCGCTCCATCAGGTGGAGGGGACATTTGGAATCGCGGTTGTTTCCTCGCGCGAACCAGGCCGCATCATCACCGCACGGCGTGGCAGCCCCATCGTGATCGGCGTCGGCCACGGCGAATCGATCATTGCCTCCGATGCCACCGCGATCCTCGCCCACACGCAGCGCGTGATTTACTTAGATGATAATGACATCGCAGTCGTCACCGCCGATGCCGTGGACATCCGCGACCTTGACAACCTGCCTGTCACCCGCGAGATCGCGGAACTGGGGCTCGATGCGGCGGCGACGGAAAAAGGCGGCTACGCGCATTTCATGCTCAAGGAAATCCATGAGCAGCCAGACTCGCTGGCGAATGCGATCCGCGGTCGTCTGGATCTCCAGATCGGCTCTTCGGTGCTCGCCGGGATGGGCACTTCGCCGCGCGAGCTGGCGGATATTTCACGTGTGGTGATGGTCGGCTGCGGCACCTCGCTGCACGCCGCGATGGTTGGAGAGTATGCCTTCGGAGATCTCGCGGACATCCACGCGGAGGCGCGGCAGGCGGCGGAGTTCCGTTACCGCAACCCCATCCTGGGCAACCGCGATCTGGTCGTCGCAATCTCCCAATCTGGCGAGACCGCGGACACGCTCGCCGCCGTGCGTGAGGCGCGGCAGAAGGGTGCTTTCGTGATGAGCCTTGTGAACGTGGTCGGCTCGACGATCGCGCGGGAAACCGGGCGCGGCGTTTATCTCCACGCCGGACCGGAAATTTCCGTGGCGTCCACCAAGGCCTTCACCTGCCAGGTGAGCGTGCTTCTGATGATGGCTCTGAAACTCGGCAGAGGACGCAGGTTTTCCCGCGACGAGGGACTGAAACTGGCGCGTGAAATCGAAGCCATTCCCGAGCTCGTGCGGCGCGTGATCGCGCAGGACGACAGCATTGCGGAAATCGCTGCGCGCTACGTGGGGAACGAGCACGCGTTCTTCATCGGGCGCGGGCCGATGTATCCCGTGGCTCTGGAGGGCGCGCTCAAGCTGAAGGAAATTTCCTACATCCACGCGGAGGGATACCATGCCGCGGAGCTAAAGCACGGCCCCATTGCTCTATTGCAGGAAGGTACGCTGGTCATCGCCGTCGCCTGCGAGGGGCCGGCGAAGGACAAGACGCTCGGCAACGTCGAGGAATGCCGCGCGCGTGGCGCGAGGATCCTCGGAATCATTACCGAAGGCGACCATGAGGCGGAGCAGGTGATGGATGATTTCATTGCGATCCCAGCCGCCCATCCGCTTGTCGCGACCATCCCCGCCACGGTCGCGTTGCAGCTTTTCTCCTACCACGTCGCCCGCCTGCGCGGCTGCGAGATCGACCAGCCGCGCAACCTCGCGAAAAGCGTCACCGTAGAGTGATCTCCGCCGCGAGCATCGCCCGCTTCCGTCCCGTGCCCCATCGGTAGCCGCCCAGCCCGCCGTCCGTGCGGATCACGCGGTGGCAGGGGATAAGGAGTGAAATACGGTTCGCGCCGACCGCGCTGCCCACCGCGCGGGACGCTCCGGGCATCCCCAATTTTACGGCAATTTTTCCGTAGGTGGAAACCTCGCCCGGCGGAATCTCCCGCAACGCCTGCCACACCCTCTCTTGGAAAGGCGTGCCTTTCATGTGGATCCGAAATTCATCAAACGATTTACCGGAAAAAATCCGCTTCGCCATCTTACCCGCGAATCCGTCATCCCGCACCAAGTCGGACTTCGGTAAATCCCCGCGCAGCACATCCAGTGACTCTTTTTCATCGCCATCGAAGAACGAAAGGTGCGTGATTCCATACGCACTTTCCGCGACAAACATTTTTCCGAACGGGCTCTCTGAAACGCCCCAGCGGATCTCTAACTGTTCGGTCGTTTTTATCACAGATACCTGGTCAGCGAATCCACCGTCGATTCATCTAGGACCCCGGCGAGGGCGATGGTGAGCTGCAGCATCGCGAGGTAGTCTTCAATATCGATGATCGCGCTGTGGGAGTGGATGTAGCGGGCGGGCGTGCCGAGGACGATGGAGGGGACGCCGTGGTTCGCGAGGTGGAAAGAACCCGCGTCGGTGCCACCACTACGGCGAACGGTTACTTGAAAAGGAATGTTCGCACGCCGCGCGGTTTCAATCACGAGATCCGCGAGACGGGGGTTGGTGATCGCGCTGGGATCATAAAGCCGGATCTGCACGCCGCCGCCGAGCTTGCCCTGGCTTTCCGAGGGGTTGAAACCCGGCGTGTCATCGGCGGGCGGTCCCTCCAGCACAATGGCGACGTCCGGTTTCACGAAATTCGCCAAGGTCTTCGCCCCGCGCAGGCCGACCTCCTCCTGCACGCTGCCCGCGAAAATCAGTTCGTTCGGGTGGTCTGTGTCTGTCAGCTCCTGCGCCGCCTGGATCACGCAAGCCATGCCTACCCGGTTGTCGAAAGCCTTCGCCATGAAACGCCCCGGCCGGAACAGCGGTGTGAACGGCGACCACGGCGCGATCGGATCGCCGATGGAGATACCGAAATCCTCGACCAGCTCCCGCCGCGAGGTCGCTCCCACATCGATGAACATTGCCTCGACCGGTACTGCGTTGTCGCGCTGCGCGGCGGGTAGGAAATGAGGCGGCCTGCTGCCGGTGACGCCGAGGATTTTCTCGCCGCCGCGCGTCAGGATATGCACCCGCTGCGCCAGCATCACTTGCGGCCACCACCCGCCGATGGGCACGAACTGAATGAACCCGTCCGGCGTGAGGTTCTGCGCCATGAAGCCGATTTCATCCATGTGCCCCGCGATGAGCACCCGCGGCCCCTCGTTGGTGTGGGCGCAGATCACCGACCCGTTTCTGTCGGCCGCCAGCGGGCCGATGTCGGTGAGCTCGTCGGTGAAGATCGCCCGCACCTCGTCTTCGTGGCCGGAAACGGAATGGGCTTCGGTGAGTTCCTGCAACAGGGAAAGGGCTTTCGCTCGCATGGGGGGAGGATGCGTCTGTCCCATCGCGTTGGAAACCCATTTTTTGGGATACGCACATCCGATGCCGTTCACCCGCCAAGATCATTCCCGCGACAATCGTTTGCGCACCCGCGCATCGCGGGCCACACTGACACCATGAAATCCGTTTCGCTGGCCTGCTACTTTCTCGCCACGCTCATTTCCCCCGCGTTCCAGCTGCCTTCCGGATCGGAGCAGTGCGTCGTCGGGGTGGCGGAGGGTTGGGATAGCTCGCATGTGACGCTTTCCTATTTCGAGAAAAAGGGCGGGAGCTGGCGCAAGGTCGGGGATGATTGGAAAGGACGGCTGGGCAGCAAGGGCTTGGTGTGGGGCAGGGGGATGCATCCGATTCCTGCCGGGGCGGTGCTGAAAAAGGAGGGCGATGCTCGCTCGCCCGCCGGGGTGTTCGATCTGGGCGGTGTATGGGGCATCCACAAGAACGTGAAAAAGCACCCCAAGACTTTTTATCATCAGGTCACTTCCCGCGATCTCTGGGTGGAGGACGGCGACTCGGAACACTACAACCGTTTCCTCACCCTCGACCGCGAACCCTCCACCCAGTGGGAGAAAAAAGCGCAGATGGTGCAGGACGATTACCCGCATTCGCTGAAACTGTTCATCGCCCATAACGCGCCGCCGCGCGTGGTTCCGCACGGCGGTTCCTCGATTTTTTTCCACATCTGGCGTCGCGATGGCGCAGCGGCCACGGCCGGATGCACCACGATGTCCGAGGATCGGCTCCGCAAAATCATCGCAACAGTTGACCCGGGCCGCCGCCCGCTTTACGTCCTTCTACCCCGCGCCGAATACGAGAAGCTCAAACCCGTTTGGAAACTACCATGATTGCCGCCGCCCACCCTCCCACCGCCGCCCCCACCTTACCCGACTCGAAGGGACACTTCGGACAATTCGGAGGGATGTTCGTCCCCGAGACCCTGATGACTCCGCTCCAGGATCTCGCCAAAGCCTATGCCGAGGCCAAGGCCGATCCCGCGTTCCAGGCGGAGCTCGACGATCTCCTGAAAAACTATGTCGGCCGGCCCACCCCGCTGTATTTCGCGGAGCGCTGGACGGAAAAACTCGGCGGCGCTAAAATTTATCTGAAACGCGAGGACTTGCTCCACACCGGCGCGCACAAGATCAATAACGCCCTCGGCCAGATCATACTCGCGAAGCGCCTCGGAAAAACCCGCATCATCGCGGAAACGGGAGCCGGTCAGCACGGTGTCGCCACCGCCACGGTCTGCGCCCGCTTCGGGATGGAATGCGTCGTTTACATGGGCAAGGTGGATATGGAAAGGCAGGCGCTCAACGTCGCCCGGATGCGCCTGATGGGTGCGGAAGTCCGCGCCGTCACCGCCGGGCAGGCCACGCTCAAGGAGGCGGTGAATGAGGCCATGCGCGACTGGGTCGCCAGCGTGGAGAGCACGCATTACATCATCGGCTCCGCGCTCGGCTCGCATCCGTTTCCCATGATCGTCCGCGATTTCCACCGCGTGATCGGCGTCGAAACCCGGGAACAGATCCTGGAGCGCGAAGGCCGACTGCCGGACATGCTCGTCGCTTGCGTCGGCGGCGGATCGAACGCGATCGGCCTGTTTCACCCGTTCCTCGGGGATGAAAACGTACGCATGGTCGGGGTCGAGGCTGGCGGTGATGGGATTATCCCGGAGCGCCACGCCGCGCGTTTCCAAGGCGGGAAACTCGGCATCCTCCAGGGCACGAAAACCTGGCTGCTCGCCAACGACGACGGCCAGATTGAACTGACCCATTCCGTTTCCGCCGGGCTCGACTACGCCGCCATCGGCCCCGAGCACGCCTTTCTTCAGGAGGCTGGCCGCGTGGAATACACCTACGCCACCGACGACGAGGCGCTCGCCGCTTTCAAGGAACTCGCCCACACCGAGGGCATCATTCCCGCCCTCGAAAGCGCCCACGCCATCGCCTACATTTCCAAGGTCGCGGCCTCCCTACCGGAAAACTATCTCATCATCGCCAACCTCTCCGGCCGCGGCGACAAGGATGTC
>CAMBQC010000036.1 GCA_945869855.1 Prosthecobacter debontii | reverse complement strand
ATTCAGTTTCACCTTCAACATGATGTCCTTGTAGTAGGCGACGCTGCCGGGATCATGACCTTGAAGCGCGAAGGTGCCGCTGCTCAGCTTGCGACCCGGCATACCTTGCAAAGCTTTCGCTGGATCAAACCCTTCCGGCTGGGTCCATTCCACTGTGATCTTCCCATTCACCTTCACCGTGATCTTGTTGCCTTTGACGGCAATGTGATATTCAAACCATTCACCGTCCACGTTCGGCGCTTTCTCCACAACACGTCCCTCCAAGCTACCCTTCGGTGCCTGCTGACCGTCCACCAATACAAGGACATCGGAAACACCGTAAAGGCTGCCGGTTTTCCTCGGGTCGCCGTGCGAGGCGTTCACCTGGCACTCGAAGCCTTTGGAAGGCCAGCCCTTCTCCTGATATTCCGTGTGGAAATAAATACCGCCGTTCGCCTTGGCCGTCGTCATCACCTTCAGCTTCAGTTCGAAGTCCGTGAAGGATGCCTTGCCATCCGCACCCATGTAAAACAGATGCGCGCGTCCGTCACCCACCTTAATCGCACCGTCCACCACCGTGAAAGAGCCCAGCGTCTCCTCGTTCGATTTCCAGCCAGCTAGATCCTTGCCGTTGAAAATGGAAATAAAACCTTCATCGGCCATCGCGGAAGATGCCATGAGACCGAACGCGAGTGATAGCAACAAACTGTGTATTTTCATAAACAGAAAACGTAACGATCACATCTGCGGCAGTCCAGCCGAAAGGCATATCGCTCGGCAATGAATGTAGCGTTCGCGATGCGGTTGTAGTAGCGCCCGAGCACCCG
Organism: Prosthecobacter debontii; assembly: GCA_945869855.1. GTDB lineage: Bacteria > Verrucomicrobiota > Verrucomicrobiia > Verrucomicrobiales > Akkermansiaceae > Luteolibacter. The sequence continues at coordinate 16,905 of CAMBQC010000036.1, read as the reverse complement.
TTATCGTTTGTGTCGCCAAAGAGCTGATCATTCGTTTCACTCCTCCGATCCGTTCTGACCACACACCATGAAAAATCACGATGATCCATTCCAAGAAGCCCGGACAAAATGCCCGATCCACATCGGCACATTTGATGGTGAACGGGTGCCGATGATCCTACGTCATCGAGACATACGCGAAGCCGCAAAAGATACCGCCAAATTTAGTTCTGACGCGCCGCTGCGGGTGCCTATCCCCTCGGAAGAGAATGTCCGCACGGTTCGCCAATATCCACTGGAAGTCGATCCACCTGCGCACTCGGAATACCGTAAAATCGTCGAGCCGTTTTTTCTGCGCCCGAAGCAACCCGATGTGATCGCGAAAATTCATGACTTGATCGACTCTCTCCTGACAAAAGCACTGGCAGCCGATTCTATCGATGCGGTGAAAGACTTCGCCATCCCGCTGCAATCATACGCTCTCGCATATCTGCTCAATGTTTCCGAAAAAGAAGCGGAGCTATGGGTGAGTTGGGGAATTCACGTATTCAAGGACGGCGACGGAACATCCAAGGGGCCGTTCATGGAGCAATACTGCCAGCGGATGTTCGAGGCCGCAGCGGAAAAACCGGGAGACGATTTCTTTTCCGCACTAAACCAAGCGCAATTCGACGGACGACCCCTTACCATGGAGGAAAAACTTGGCTATGCGAACATCGCTTTTGCCGGCGGGCGCGACACGATCATCCATACCGTCACTCGCATCATTTCTTATTTTGCGGAGAATCCCCAAGCCTTATGCTGGATCAGAGAAAAGCCCGATAGGATCACCCTCGCATCCGAAGAGTTTTTCCGAGTGTTCATCCCGCTCACGCACATCGGGCGGGTCTGCCCGGTGAAGAGTGATGTGTTCGGATTCGAGGTGCAGCCGCAAGGCCGCGTCTCACTTTGCTGGGCGTCTGCGAACCGCGATCCCGACGTCTTTCCCGAACCGAACGAAATCAGGCTCGACCGCAAGCCAAACCCCCATGTCGCCTTCGGATTCGGGGCACACCTTTGCCTCGGAGCGCATCACGCTCGCGCCATCGTGCGCGGCCTGATCCTGAAATTAGCGGAAAGGGTTTCACATATCGAAATTTCCGAGACCTTAGAACTCATCGAAAATGAACCGGACTACACCCGCAAAATCGGTTACGAGCTGTTGATTGCGAAATTTTTCGAAGTGAGCCAATGAATGGCAAAAACAATATACGCACCATTTCCCACGTTATGAGGATCTCACACCATTTTCGTTTCTCGGGCGCAGCGCAAGGAAACCTCCACACCTAATTTAGGTTTCCCTTCCGTATTTTGGAGTCTAGCGTCGCACCCATGCGTCTCGCCGATACCTTCTCTGCCTTAAAAGCCGATCATCGAAAAGCTTTTGTCGCCTACGTGGCGGCAGGAGATCCGTCGTTTGATCTCTCGCTGGAAATCATGCATGCCTTGGCGGAAATCGGGGCGGATGTGATAGAACTGGGACTACCGTTTTCCGATCCGCTTGCAGACGGGATCGTCAACCAGATGGCGGCCGACCGCGCACTCAAGGCAGGGATGACGACGGCACGGACGTTGGAGTTGATCGGCGCGTTCCGGAAGACGAATGATAAAACACCTCTCGTGCTTTTCACCTACCTGAACCCGATTTTCACCTACGGTTTCGGCAAATTCCAGAAAGACGCGGTCGCGGCGGGAGCGGACGGGGTGCTTTTACTCGACCTGCCGCCGGACGAGGCTTCGCTCTCTGCGGAACTGGCAGAGAACCACGGCCTTTCCCACATCCGACTCATCGCCCCCTCGACACCGCCGGAGCGGGTGAAATTCCTCGCGCAGCAAGCAGAAGGATTCATCTACGCCCTTTCGCGCAGCGGCGTGACCGGCGGCCACTCCGCTCCAGCTGAGACGATCCCGGCGCAGGTCGCCGCCATCAAGGCGCACACCGATGTGCCGGTCTGTGTCGGCTTCGGCATCTCGAATCCGCAGCAGTCGGCGATGGTCGCGAAATCCTGCGACGGCGTGATCGTCGGCTCTGCCATTGTGAAACAAGTAGAGCTGAACCTCACAAGCCCTGCCCAAGCGGTAAAGGATTTCACAAAGCCGCTGATCGACGCGATCCGGTGAAACTTCAAACCTTAAACTTTAAACTCCAAGCAAGAGTGTCTTCTGTGCCGCCTTGCCTTCGCCAGTCTCCTTCGCAATATGCCTCTTCCCAAGGACTCTTCCTTAGTGTTTTTAAATAATAAAGTTTCCAACCACATGCTCCTACACTTCTACAAAATGAATGGCGCGGGTAATGACTTCATTGTCATCGACAACCGCGATCTCTCGATCTCCCTCGATGAAGACACCATCGCCGCACTCTGCGACCGCCACCGCGGAATCGGAGCTGATGGCCTTCTCGCCGTGGAGCCTGCGGAAAAGGGCGCGGACTACAAATTCCGCTACTACAACGCCGACGGCGGCGAGGCGGAGATGTGCGGCAATGGCGCGCGCTGCTTCGGATTCTTCACTGCCCACCTTTCGGGGGAAGAGGAACTGCCCGACAGCGTAAGCTTTGAAACGATCGCAGGAACGCTGACGGCGGAAATCATCGGAGACGATGTCCGTATCGCGATGTCCGTTCCTAAGGATCTTGAGCTGAATTGCCCGGTGCGTGTCGACGGCTTCGCGGGCGACCTGCATTCCGTGAACACCGGAGTTCCTCACGTGGTTAGCTTCGTTGATGACCTGGAAAACACCGATGTCTTCAACCACGGCCAAAACATCCGTAACCACCCACACTTCGCCCCCGCCGGCACGAACGCGAACTTCGCCAAAGTCCTCTCCCCCGGTCATATCTCGATCCGCACTTACGAGCGCGGTGTCGAGGACGAGACCCTCGCTTGCGGCACCGGTATGGTCGCCTCGGCCCTCATCCACCATCTCCTCACCGGTGCCTCATCACCTGTGAAAGTCGATGTCGAGGGTGGCGATACCCTAACCATAGGCTTTGAGAAAATCGGTGAATCCTCCTTCTTCAACGTAACCCTCACCGGCCCGGCCGATTTTGTCTTCGAAGGTGAAATCGAGATCTGATCGCTGCGCCAGCTAGGGGCGTTACACCGCGGATTTCTGAGTGAAATGACGGCGCGCCTCCGTATCCAACAGGCTTTCCGCACTTGTGAAAATCGACGACCGAGATTTCCGAAATCCTTTTAGACCTTCGCTTTCAACCATTCTCCACGGAAGTGTAGCCTCGTGAATACTAGAGCCTGAACCACCAGATCGAAGCTCAGCACGATCCATACGCCTGTCAGGGAAACCATGTCGAACCGCGTTAGGAGCCAGAGCAATCCCACGCGGAAAAACAGCATACTACCGAACGCCCGGGACATCACCATCCTTGTTGCTCCCGCGCCGCGCATGGTCGTTTTCAGGATGATGCAGGTGGCGAAAAACGGCTGCGCGAACGCGCACACCATCAGCAAAGGTGCCGCAAGATCGGCGTGAACGGCGCTGCCGGGAGCCATCATCCCAATGAGCCAAGACCTTCCAATAAGGAAACAAAGACCCATGAAAAACATGATGCCTACGGCGAGCATCCACGAGAATCGGACAGCCCGGACGGCCATTTCCCTTGAGCCCGCGCCAAGGTATTGTCCAGTGAGAGCCGCCGCCGCCGCCGCGATCGCGAAGCCGGGCAGATAACTCATCGACTCCAGGCGCACCGCGATGAAGTGTGCGCCCAGCGCCCCCTCGTTATTGAGGCTCGAGATCACACGTAGCCCGTAGGAATGGATCATCCACATACCCGCGATCTCCACCGCTTGCGGCACGCCGATCCGCCAGATCCGCAGCATCGTCTCGCCGTGAAAACAGAGTGCCTGACGAGTCCAGCGCAGACTTTCTGTTTTTTTAAGCGCGAGCATCCCCACCACCGTGAGCAGGCCCGCAATCCAGCCGACCACCGTGCCGAGCGCAATTCCCTGGACTCCCATGCTTCCGAACGGCGTCGGTCCGAAAACGAAAAGCACACTCATACCCATGTTCACAAGGTTCACCACCACCATGGCTAGGAACGGCGTCTTCGTATCGCCGGAGCCGCGTAAAGCCGCGTTCACCGCGAACATCGATCCAGCGACCGGTGCGGACCAAGATAGCATATGGATGTAGGATTCCGCATGAATCGCTGCTGCCTGCGTAATGCCCATCCATTGAATAAACGGAACTGTCCCCACTTTCAGAATCAGATAGGCGACCATACCCGCGGCCGCACCAAGCCACACTCCCTGCCCCAGCGCCATGTTCGCGAGATTAAATTCCTTGGCCCCGACTGCGCGGGAAACCAGCGCCATGACGCCAGTCGCCACCGCACCTTGGAAAATGTAGATAAACCAGCCGACATAACCACCCAGCGCCATCGCATCAAGGATGGCCACCCTTTCCTCACCCACCGCCATTCGCCCGGCGATGAGGACATCCGTCGTCCCCACGAAAAACGCCAGTATCTGCTCTAGCAAAGGCCAGAACGCCAGCGTGAGCACCTGCATCGCCAGAGACCTGTCGCCGAGCTTTCCTCCCAAGCGGATCTCCCCGCCCCGCTCGCTCGCCTCCACCGAAATCTTTGGCTGTTCCATCCGCGCGGAGACTGATACTACATTCACTGATCTTCAACCCATCATTGCGCGATCAAGCGGCGGGATACCCCCAAGCGCCACGTCGTAGCGCTCGGTAGGCATTATGGATAGCACACCAGTTTTGGATGCAGGGCATGTCGAATTAACCCGTGCCTTGTCTTACTGCTCGAAGATGACAATGTCATCGAGTATCATGAGTGTCGCTTTTCGACACGGGTATAGATTTATCTGTTTTGGGGATACCCGAAAGACTGACGATTTGCTTCGCAAACAGGAGATTCTCTAAAAGCCTCGGATAAGCAACATCCTGAACAGAAACCTTATTCTTGATCGCTAGACTGGCCGCAATCGCCGCACTCTGGGATAGTGCCATGAACACAGGTTCCATGCGGATTGAGCCGTGGGCGACGTGCGAGGCAGAGAGGCAGATCGGAGTAAAAAGGTTTTCGCACTCACCCTTCTTCGGAATGATAGAGCGGTAGGAAATCCCGTATGGCCTTGGCGGCACGCGCCAGATAACACCTTCGTTCTGCACCTTGCCCTTGTCCGTCACGATGTGCTGCACGCAGTGCGAATCCATGCCAAAGGAACCGAGTGCGACGGGATCAGGTGCCATGCGCTCGCCCATGCAATCGTGCTGATTCATCACGTAATCTCCCACCATGCGGCGTGCCTCCCGGATGTAGATCATCCACGGCCAGCCGCCGTTGTCGGTGAACTCGTCTTTAGGCAGTCCGTATGTCGAGGCCTTTTTACGGAGTTCCGTCGGCACACGCGGGCTATTGGACATCGTCCATAGAAATCCGCGAATGTAGATTTCATGCAGCTTCTCGATCTCGCGGCGCTTTTCGTAGGAGGCCTCCGGATAATCCCAATTGGCGCTTGGATGGTCGGAACCGACGGCGTGCATATTGTTCCAATCGACTTTCGATCCCGTTCCGGCCAGCGGCTCGATCAGCGCTGGCATGCGCATGTCCCCGGCATCGAAATTTCGGAGCAGGAGTTCGTGGTCGATTTCTCGATAACCTTCGGGCTTTCCGATGGGGATGCGCAAGGCAGGATCGGAGGTGAGGCAGACGCGGTAATTGAACGCTTGGATTTTCCTGTCGCCTTGGCCGTTGGTGAGACCTTCGACCTTGAAAACACGAGGAAGCAAGCCGCTGTCCGGATCACCGGGAATCACATAAGGATCCACCTCCTTGATAAAATGATCCTTGTCGCGCTGGGCATAATGGACGCGCGGATTCGTATCACCGCGTCGCACCCCGGCGAGGTCTTCACGATACTGGCTTTCCGCCTCTCTACCGACCGTGTAGCTGACGCCCGCAGCCGCCATGAGATCACCCACGTAAGTGGCGTCGATGAACATTTTACCGCGATAGGTCTTACCGCTGTGGGTGGTGATGGAATCGATGCGCTTACCGTCCATTTTCACGCCTTTTTCTCGATCCAAGAGTTCGTTGTAATCCACTCTGACAGCGGCATCATTGATCAGTTTTTTGAAGATTTCCAATCCCACGTATGGTTCGAAGCTGCGGACAAATTTTTGGCCGTAGGCCGCCGCGACGGCATCATAGAACTCGGAGGCGATGCCGCCGAATGTATTGCGTCTGCCGAGGAAGTCGGTAGCACCTAGGCCGCTGGAACTCATGCCGCCGGGAAATGCAGTGGGGTTCACAAGAATCACTGAGAGTCCCCTGCGTTTCGCTTCGATGGCGGCGGTGACTGCGCCGGAGGAATCACCATAGACAATGATATCGTAAATCGTTGCATCCCCGGCGGGTAGCGTGCTGGGAAGACTGTAAATGACCGCCGCAGCGGCGGCAGCGAAGCGGGTTTTGAGATGAGTGGAATATTTCATTTCCAAGTATCCATTCTGACAAGGTGCCCGGCATACGCAAGGAAGTAGTGCCACATGTGTCTAGCCCACCATGGAGAAAGCCTCGACATGATGGCAGGCGCGCGCAAACTTGACTTATGGAACAGCACGAATGGAATAAGCGCACGGATGAGGGAAAACGGTTTTTTCGCGCCAATTTCCACGGCAACACTTGGCGGATCATTACGACACTGAAGACAGACCCCGATTGGCAGATCCTTGAACATCCGCCAGAGGAAGTTTGGCGAGAATTGCGGGATGTTGTTTGGAAAAAGTATCAACGCAAGCGGTGCCCATGGGAGCGGGTAGCCTCTCTCGACAAGATCCTCGGCGACGAGGTTCCTGGATAAGCTTCAATGGGAAAGCGGATTCTCGCCCGAGGCGTCACCTAGGTGTGATTGTTCCTTGGGTAGGAACTTTTTGAAGCGGGTCTTGTCGATCGCCTTCATGTAAGCCTCTGCGGGTGAAATCATTCCTTCGCGGAGCTTCGACCAGATCGACTCGTCCATGAACTGCATTCCCTCGCTCTTGCCGCCGGTGATCACGTCGTAAAGCTTTTGGGTCGCGCCCTCGCGGATGATGGCCGCCACGGCAGGGGTAGCGAACATGATCTCGTGAACGGCGACGCGGCCGGGCTTGTCCACGCGCTTGCAAAGGAGCTGGGCGACAACTCCGCGCAGGGAAGCGGCAAGCATCGTGCGCACCTGGGCTTGCTGGTTGGCGGGGAACACATCGATGATCCGATCCACCGTCTTGCGGGCGTTGTTGGTATGCAGCGTTCCGAAAACAAGCAGCCCCGTTTCCGCCGCTGTGAGGGCGAGCGAAATCGTCTCCAGATCTCGCATCTCCCCGACGAGGACGATGTCTGCATCCTCGCGCATGGCAGCGCGCAGGCCATCGGCGAAGGAGGGTGTCTGAACGTGCACCTCACGCTGTGTCAGGATGGATTGCTTGTTGCGATGCACGAACTCGATCGGTTCCTCGATCGTGATGATGTGTCGGGAAAAGTTCATATTGATGTAATCAAGCAACGCCGCAAGGGTGGTTGATTTACCAGATCCAGTAGGCCCAGTGACGAGGACGAGCCCCGAACGCATATGACCGAATTGCTTGACCATTTCCGGTACGCCAAGCGCCTCCAGAGGCATGATTTCCGTGGGGATCAGTCGGAAAACTGCGGCAAGACCGTTCTGCTGCTGCAGGTAGTTGCAGCGGAAACGGGAATCCAGATCCATCTCATAGGCGAAGTCAAGATCCCCGCCTATGAGGTATTTCTCGAAAGCCTTGGGATCGCAAATTTCTGCGAGTAGTTGTTTGAAGGATTCGCCTTCAAGGACTGGTTCGTCCGGGATCGGTTTCACCGAGCCGTGGACACGAATCTTCGGAGGCTGACCCTCGGAAAGGTGTAAATCCGACCCCTTGCTGGCAATCAGTATTTTGAAGAAGGCATCGATTCTGGCCATATTGCAGAGGATTTTATTAAAGGAATGGGTCTTGTTTAGGACTTAAGAAAAATGCGCATTTGCACGATATCTTCGCAACGATAAAGCAGGTCCTCAGCAGTGATTAGACCTTTCACGTAGAGTTTCCTTAGGGATTCGTCCATGGTCACCATTCCGACGTGTTTACCGGTCTGCATCACGCCTGGAAGCATATACGTTTTACCTTCACGGATACAGTTCGCAACAGCGGGCGTATTGACCAGAAGCTCGGTGGCTAGAACCCGGCCATGACCGGTCGCGAGCGGAATGAGCTGTTGGGAAAGGATGCCGCGCAGCGATTCGGAAACCATGATGCGGATCTGATCGCGCTGATCGGTAGGGAAAACATCGAGCACACGGTCAAGAGTACGTGGGGCGTTTCCAGTATGAAGGGTTCCGAGCACAAGGTGCCCTGTCTCCGCAGCGGTGAGGGCGAGCTGGATGGTCTCTAAGTCGCGCATTTCCCCGACCATGATCACATCGGGGTCTTCCCGCAGCGCGCCACGCAGCGCTCTGGCGAAGGATTCAGTGTGCTTGTGAACCTCTCGCTGGTTTATATGGCAGCCCTTTGATTCGAAAACATATTCGATGGGATCCTCAAGAGTGAGGATGTGGTCGTCGCGATCTTGATTGATGAAATCAACGATAGAGGCGAGTGTGGTGGATTTCCCGGAACCTACGGATCCGGTGATGAGGATGAGGCCGTTCTGGTAACGGGTGAGTGGGATGATGTGCTCGATGGGAAGCCCGATCTCCTCCATGGTGCGCAGGTTGCCGTTGATGATTCGGAAGGCCATGTCGTAGCCAAGGCGCTGCTTGATCACAGAAGCCCGGTAGCGACCGTCGCTTCCGATGTATGCGAAGTCAATGTCACCCCTCTCATCGAGGCGGGCCATCTCTTTCTCGCCGAGGAACGAGCGAACGAGTCGCTCGGCCTCCTCCGACTTCAAGGGTGGATGGTCAGGCCAGATTGGAGAGAGTTGTCCGAATCGGCGCCACGCCGGAGGATATGCGGTGGCAAGATGTAGATCGGAGCAATCATACTCGCGCCCGAGTTTCAGGTATTCGTCAACGTGATCGAGGACGTAGTGTTCGGGCATTAGTGGATTTTGTAATGAAGGTTTTTTGCGAAGTAGGGTTTTCAGGATGTAAAAAGCAGGAACATACGCAGCTGTCAATATGGAGGCGTGCGTGTGTTGGCGTGATTGCTACGCTGCCCTGCAGTGAGGCGGCGCGCTAGGTAATCTTTGAGTAGCTTGGTGGCGTAAACTTTTAGTGCGGGCTTGGAGAGGGAAAACGCCAGCGAGAGGAGCCCGAGCATAATACCGTGTTCTTTTTTCGCCGTGGTGAGACGGGAGGTCGCATTCATTTTCCCCGACCGAAAGAGTAGGCTCGCTACCAAGCCAGCCAGCATAGATCCACCAAGCCATTTTGCCGGCGAACTGAACATGGTTGACTTGAGGCGCGCAGGAAGATCAACCGCGTGCATGAGACCGGCATGAGCGTCGGATAAGACGAGGCGCGAAGCTTCGCTGTTTTTGACAAGCTCGGCTAATCGTTTCGATGTTGCAGATGATTGAGCCATTCTCGGTCTTTCTTGAATTCGGAGCGGGTAACGGGAAAAGGCGCGGGCTTGCTTTTTTTTGCGATAAGTAGCGCTAGCAAAGCGATAACTAGATGCAGTCCGGCTATGGCGAATGTAATCTGATACCACTTCCATACAGTGGCAGCAGCGAGGTAACCGATGACCGCCGCGATCGCAAAGACCCAAGCAGCGAGAATGCAAAACAAGCAAACGGCAAGCGGGATGAACTTGGCGCTTGCGGACTTAAGCGCATCCTTTGATTCAATGGATATGATGGAGGCGCGGGATTCGACAAGGCATAGGATCGCCTCCACCCAGTTGCCGTAGCGGGCGCGGTCTGGCGTGGTTGTGGATTCGGGGATCGGGGAATCGTGCGAAGGCATGGTGCCGGGTTCTTCAATCATGGAACGCGAGAAAAGTTGGATTTACACCTCGTATACCACTGACTTAGTTCGACGCATGTCTTCCGACTAGGCTTGACGATCAACTGCGAACGATCAAGCCGATGAGAAAACCCACACCGAGTGCGCCAAGCACGGCCTTTGTGGGATTCTGGCGGATGTAATCCTCCGCGGTAACATGGATCTCCTTGGCTTTTACGCGGGTTTCCTCCCACTGTTGCTGGGCGGTTTCCCTAGCTTGATGGACTTTGTCGGTCGCCGTTGCTTTCAGGGAACTTGCCGTTTCGACAGCGCGCTCTTTGATTCTGGAGGCCTCCGCGCCGGTGGCGGCGGCGAAATCACCTGCTGCGTGGCGGAGCTCAGAAACCGCGTCGGACACGGAAGGTGCCCCAGCGGTCTGTGTGGTGGAAAATGGATTGTTGGTCATGGTCTTGGAGTGAGTATCTTCGCGTCATTGCAGCAGGAATGACACCGGCCATTCCGAAAACGAAACTACATAAACCCTCCTCCCCTGCAAGCAGACTTTGGGGCGAATCCTCTGTTCAGTGCATAAACCTTGGCGTTCCCTCTCCTTCAAGTCTTAATCAACCGCAAACCATGTCCTGCACCGCCATCCTCGTAGCCGCCGGAACCAGCCAGCGCATGGGTTTCGATAAACTCGCTGCGCCGCTCGGCGGTGCCCCTGTCCTCGCCCGGACGATCGCCGCTTTCATGGAGTGTGGGGAAATTTCCGGAATCATCCTCGTCACACCGCCGGAGCGGATGGCGCTGTTGGATGAATCGACGTTCACCAAACCCGTGATCCGCATCGACGGCGGAGCCGAGCGCCACCTCTCCGTCGCAGCAGGTCTCGCCGCCGTGCCGCCGGGCATCGAACTCATCGCAATCCACGATGCGGCGCGTCCGTTCGTTTCCCAAGCCGACATCCGCGCTGTGCTCACCGCCGCGCGAGAGTATGGCGCCGGCTCCCTAGCCCGCCGTGTAACCGAGACCTTGAAACGCGCCGACGACTTGGATTTCACGGCCGCCGCCGTCCCCCGCGAAAATCTCTGGTTCATCGAGACGCCCCAGGTTTTCCGGGCCGACCTCATCCGCGCTGCCTACAGGCACGTTCTCGAAAACCAACGGCCCATGACGGACGAAACTTCCGCGCTCGAAGTGATTGGCGTAAAAACGAAGCTCATCGCCTCGACCTCGCCAAATCCGAAGATCACCACTCCGGCGGATCTCGTTGGCACGAAGTTTTTGGGTTGAGAGCGGCGGGAGGAGCGCCATCTTTGCGGCATGGAGCGCGTTGCTTGCGGAATGAGGAAGATGCCGGGACTGGATGGAGTGGAGGCCGTTGATGTAGCACGCGGTCTAAGATGGCTCGGCGGGTTGGTATTTTTCGATACGGCGGGAAACGTGCCGTCGAAGGCTAGCCGCGCGCTTTCCGTAATCGCGGCGGCACCGGCGGCGATGCACCGGGGATCGGTTTTCTCCGAAGCAGATCTAACAGGACTACGCGCCGCGCTCACAGCGAATCCTGCGGGCGGAGGAGATCATGGCTTTCCCGCGGGAGGGCTGTGCGGTTGGGTGGATTACGAGGGGGATTTCGTGTTCGGTGAATACCGCGACATGCTCGTGAAAGACGAGGCAAGCGGCGAATGGTGGGAGCGCGGAAACCTTTCCTCGCTGATGCGTGACAGCGGAAACGAGCGGGCCGAAATCGGGGATTTCACGGCGGAGATGGGGCGAGGAAATTTCCTCGAAGCCGTGCGGCGGGCGAAGGAATGGATTGCGGCGGGCGACATCTATCAGGTAAACCTCGCGCAGGAGTTTTCCGCGAATGTCAGCGGCGGCTCACTCTTCGGGCTGTACGAAATCCTGCGCCAGGCCAGCCCCGCGCCGATGGGGGCGTGGCTGGGGCTGGACGGGAATGAAGTCCTCTGCACCTCGCCGGAACTGTTCCTGAAAATTTCGGGAAACGTCGTGGAGACGCGTCCCATAAAAGGCACCAGGCCGCGCTTCCGTGATGCGGACGAGGACAGGCGCTCGGCAGTGGAGCTACAGACTTCGGAAAAGGAAGTCGCGGAACTGGTGATGATCACCGATTTGCTACGCAACGACCTCGGGCAGGTCTGCGAATTCGGCAGCGTGGAGGTCAGCGGGATGCTGCAGCTTGAGAGCTTGGCCCAAGTGCATCACCTCGTTTCCACGGTCAAAGGGACCCTGCGCGGCGGCGTGGATGTGGTCTCGACATTGGCGGCCTGTTTCCCCGGCGGCAGCATTACCGGCGCTCCGAAAAAACGCGCGATGGAGATCATCGCGGAGCTGGAAACAACGCCGCGTGGGATCTACTGCGGCGCGATCGGCTGGCTCGGCTTCAACGGCGAGAGCCAGTTCAACATTGCGATCCGCACTCTCGTCCGCGATGCCGGTAAACTCAGCTACCATGTCGGAGCCGGCATCGTCGCGGACTCCATCCCGGAGCACGAATATGAGGAGACCATGCACAAGGGCGAGGGTATCAGGCTGGGTGTGGAAAATTTCAAATCTCAAATCTCAAATCTCAAAAAAGAGGCAATCGAATTTGAAGCCTAAGGATTTCCAAAGCCGTGGCGTTGACCCTTTGTCATGGCACGCCACAAAACTATCCTCACCGAACCCGAGTCCGAACCGCAGCTCGATATCTCCTCGCTCATCGATGTCTGCTTTCTCCTGCTGTAAACGTGATACTGGCTGTTACGCCAGCTCCGCCGTGTGGAATTCCTGCCAGTCGTCGAGGTTGTTCAGGCTCACCGCGTCGGTGGGCTTTCCGTCCGGGAGACCGACGGCGGCCAGGATGGATTGGCGGGTCGCATCGGCATGTTGGTAGCCGATGACCGCGGCGTTATGCCCGGCAATCGATGTCTCGTTGAGGTTCGTCGCGTTGTCGGCGATGAATTTCTCGAACTGCACGTAGGTCGGCTTGCTCGCTGAAACGAAAGCGACCAGTGCGTCGCGATCCATGCCGAGGGCATCGAGGGTCATCATGTCGTAGCCGGGGCCGCAGTTCGCATATCCGTCGGCGAGCTTGCCAACCGCGCCGAGGCACATTTTCTGCCAAAGGCGGGGAAGATGAAGGACTCCGAGCGGGCCTGCGGTTCCGGAAGAGATAGTGGGAATGATTTGATTACTCATAGTATGCGGAAGTTGGAACACCACTTACTAACTTTCAACTCCAAAACGCCAAGGAATCGCCTCTCCGTGCGAATCCCTTAATTTCCAATCGCCAACCCCCCATCTCCCATTTACAACACAGTCTCATGTCTTCACTCCCCACCGCTGACCTCCTGGCGCTTGACACGGACGGCTTCCAGAGTCGCCTGTCAAAACTCAGGAGGTACCTTTGACGTCCCCGCTCTAGAAAACAAGATCCAGACGCTTGAGGAAGCGATGGGTGCCCCGGATTTCTGGAACGACACGGACAAGGCCCGCTCCCTTTCGGAAGAGGCGGCCGGGATGAAAAAGAAACTCGCGTCTTTCCTCGCCCTCGAATCCCGCAGCAAGGACGTGATCGAAGGCGTTTCGCTGGCGAAGGAATTCGACGACGAGGATCTTGCTAAAGAAGCCATCTGCGGCGCGGCGAAACTCGAAAAGGACATCCGCGAGTTCGAGCTGCTCACCCTCCTGAACCGACCCAACGACAACGCGAGCTGCTACCTCGCCATCCAAGCCGGCGCCGGCGGCACCGAGGCCTGCGACTGGGCGCAAATGCTTCACCGCATGTATACCCGCTGGGCGGAGAGCAAGGGATACAAGGTTGAAACCCTCGACTGGGAAGACGGCGATAGCGCTGGCCTGCGCTCCGCCACACTCAAGATCACCGGCGAGAACGCCTTCGGTTTCCTCAAGAACGAACGCGGCGTCCACCGCCTCGTCCGCATCTCCCCTTTCGACTCCGCAGGGAAACGCCATACCTCCTTCGCCTCCATCGACGCCACCCCCGAGGTCGATGACAAGATCAAGATCGAGATCGCTGACAAGGATGTGGAGATCAGCACCATGCGCTCCGGCGGCAAGGGCGGCCAGAACGTGAATAAGGTAGAAACCGGCGTGTTGCTGCGCCACCTCCCCTCCGGCATCCTCATCAAATCCACCGCCTCCCGTACCCAGGGCGCGAACAAGGAACTCGCCTTCCAGATCCTCAAAGCGAAACTTTTCCAGATCGAGGAAGATAAACGCGCCGCCGAAGCCGAGGCCGCTTACGGGGAAAAAAGCGACGTCTCATGGGGCAGCCAGATCCGCTCCTATGTGTTCCAACCCTACCAGAAAGTGCTCGACCTCCGCACCGGTGAGGAAAGCGGCAATATCCAAGACGTCATGGATGGCGACATCGACGCCTTCATCGAGGCAAAGCTGCGCGGAAAAGTCCGCGTCAAGGGCACGAAGGACGATGAGGATTGAACGGTTTGGCTTGTAGTGAAGTGACACCGCCAAACGGAGCCAGAGCCATGTTGATGAGATAGGCTAGTCGTGTCTGTGGGGGCTCAATCCCAAAAAAATCCCTTTCGGAAAAAAAGTTTCTTAGTATGTTGCTCGCAGTGAAATTTGGTGCGCGCCTCCTAATCATGCTCTGCGTTTTCGCCGGGCTGGGAAGCGCCATGGTTCACGAATCACTTCATGGAACAACCAACGAACGCGCTTCCCACTGCGATTCCGGCCACGGCGACCATAAAGATTCGCACGACGATCACGATCATAATCACGAAGGCGGCACCACGCCCCACCAACATGCCTGCTGCCAACTCCCGACAGCCGACCGGGCCTCCGATTCCATTTCCCTTCCCACCAGTTTCCAATGCATCCTGGTGGAAATCGCCGCCGACCGCGCGCTGGCTCCTGATGAGCCGGTTTTCGCGCTGGATACGCCGCCGCTGATCTGAGGCGTGCCTTTCCGGGCCCCCTCGTACCCTGATCGCGCGGTTTTTTCACGCCGCCTTTCGCACGAGAGATCCGTAAGCTCTTTTCCCCCGAGTGGTTTCGCCCACATGCCGGGATCCCACCGCCAACCCGCTTTCCAAAACATGCATACCTTTCCCATCTTCGCGCTTATCGCGCTCCTAACTGCCAATGCCCGCCTCATGGCGGAACCTTCCCTCGTCATCACCCTCGCGGGAGTGGCTGAGCGTGTCCGCGCCCAGAACCCCGATCTTGCCGCCGCCCGACTCCGCATTGATGAGGCGGTGGGCAGAGAGAAACAGGCGGGTCTTCTGAAAAATCCCGAACTCGAAAACTCGCTCGAAAACAACGCCGATTTCCGCGAGGGCAAACTGGAGATCGGATTCTCCCAGCGTTTTCCCGTTACCGACCGGCTCGGTTTGGAAAAGGGAATTTCCGTCACCCAAATCAAGGCCGCCGAGGCGGAAGTCCGCGAGGTGGAGCGGCAACTGGTGGCTGGCGCGAAAACCTCCGTGATCCGAGTGCTGGCGATCCGGCAACGCCGCGAACTTCTTAGAAACCAGATCGCCCTGGCCTCGGAGTTTTCCGAAAAGCTCTCCGTCGCTTCCCAAAAAGGAGAAGGCTCGGCGCTGGACGCCGCCACCGCCCGGCTCGAAGCCGCCAGCATTTCCGCCCAGATTCGACAGCTCGACGCGGAGGAATCCGCCGCCGTGGGCGAGCTGAAACCGCTTCTCGGCATGCATGCGGGTGAGTCGATCAGCGTGGGAGGCACGTTGGCACCTCCCGCTGTTCCCAGCGGTGATGTGAATCCCGCGCTGCGTCCCGATTTCCAAGCGGCGATGCTCGAAGTCGATGCCGCCAGCCAAGGCGTCGATCTCCAGCAGGCCCTCCGCTACGATGATGTCGAAGCCGGGCTTTTCGCCGCCGCCGAACGCTCCGAAGACGCCCCCAACGGATACGATAACGAGGGTATCTTCGGTTTCCGTTTCCGCATCCCACTGCCCCTTTGGAACAAAAACGAGGGAGCCATCGAGGAAGCGCAGGCCACCCACGAGCGCCGGAAACTCGAAGCCACCGCCCTCGCCCGCAACATCCGCCTCGAAGCGGAATCCGACCGCTCCCAGATGACCGAGTGGGCGAAGCTCATCCGCGAACTCGATGAGACCCTGCTGCCGTTGGCGGAAGAACAATCCAAAGCCGCAGACGAAGCCTACTCCCAGTCCCAGACCGACATTCAGACGGTGTTCCGCTCCCGCGAAAAAAGCCTCCAGCTCGCCGCCACCCGCCTCGACGCGCTGCGCGAATTCCACCTCGCCCGCGTCCGCCACGAAGCCGCCCTCGGCAACCACTGACCCCATCCACCCATGAAATACTTCCTCTCCATCCTGTTCATCGCTTCCGCCTTCGCCGCCGAAGCCCCGCCCCGCAACGAGAACACCATCGTTCTCGATCCCAACGCCATCCGGAACCTCGGCATCGAAACCGTCGCCGCCGAGGAGTCTTCATTCGAACGCACCCTCCCCGTGCTCGGCGAGATCGAGCACACCTGCGAAAGCCACTCCGTCCTTTCCAGCCGCATCCCCGGCAAGATCATGGAAGTCCTCGCTCATAAGGGCGACTTCGTGAAAAAAGGCGACGTCCTGCTCCGCATCGAGAGCCGCCAGCCCGGCGATCCGCCTCCGGTCATCGACCTGAAAGCCCTTGCCGACGGACTCGTCATCACCTCGGACGGACACCTCGGCGCACCCGTCGAACCGGACAAGGAGTTGATGGAAATCCTCGATCTGAAAACCGTGTGGGCGGTCGCCCGCGTCCCGCAGCACCAGGCGGCGATTTTGAAGGAAGGCCTCACGGCGCGCATCCGCATCCCCTCGCTCGGGACGGAGGAAACGGTGTCCACTTTTCTCCGGCTCAATGTCGAGGAGGAAACCAACCCCACCACGCTGGGCGCGATCTTCGAACTGCCGAATCCCGCTTCCACACTCCGCCCGGGCATGAGGGC
>CAMBQC010000035.1 GCA_945869855.1 Prosthecobacter debontii | reverse complement strand
TCGGAGTCGGTTGCAAGGCGTTTTCACGAAGCCTCGATCACTGATCTAGTCTTCATCAATCCCTGCGATTTCAAGCGATACAGGCAAGGTTTCCCCCTCTCGGAAAGATCCCAATCCTGTGAAATCGCGTACAAACCTGACGGAGAGCCGTTTTTTTTCATCGTCGCCGCCCATGAAGCCTAGCCTTGCACCGGCGGCTGATTCTGGCTTTTCTCATCCCACACAAATGACCAACCAACCCATTCTTATTACCGGAGGTGCCGGATACATCGGCTCACACACCGTCCGCCACCTCGTTTCCCAAGGGTTCAAGGTCGTCGTCCTCGACAATCTCGCCTACGGCCATCCCGAAGCGATCGTAGACGACGGGGTGGAACTCGTAATCGGTGGCACCGGCGACCGTGATCTGGTCCGCTCGCTTTTTGAAAAACACCGCTTCGGGGCGGTGATCCACTTCGCCGCCTTCGCCTATGTGGGCGAGTCCGTTACCGATCCGCTCAAATACTATTGGAACAATACCGCCGAACCCATCGCGCTGCTCCAGGTGATGCAGGAATTCGGCTGCAAGGCCTTCGTTTTCTCCTCCACCTGCGCCACCTACGGCACGCCGGTGAAAATCCCCATCGACGAATCGAATCCGCAGAACCCCATCAATCCCTACGGCCACAGCAAGCTCATGGTCGAGCGGATCCTGCGGGATTGCGACCACGCATGGGGCTTGCGCTCCGCCTGCCTGCGCTACTTTAACGCCAGCGGCTGCTCCGCAGACGGCCTGATCGGCGAGGATCACGACCCCGAGACACATCTCATCCCCCGCGTCCTCATGGCCATTACCGGGGAAATCGATGTCCTGGAAGTTTACGGCACGGATTATCCCACTCCGGACGGCACCTGCATCCGCGACTACATACACGTCGAGGATCTCGCCGAGGCTCACTCCCTCGCGCTGGATCACCTGCTCTCGGGCAAACAATCGCTGCGCTGCAACCTGGGCACCGGGCAGGGAATTTCCGTGAAGGAAATCATCTCCGCCGCCGAGAAGGTCACCGGGAAAACCGTCCCCATCCGCTACGGCCCGCGCCGCGAGGGAGATCCTGCCGAACTCATCGCGGATCCAACGCTTGCCCGCGATACCCTAGGATGGGTCGCGAAGCACCGTGATGTCTTGCAAATCGTCGGCTCGGCCTGGGCGTGGATGGACGGCGCGCGGAAGGGTCGCTATCCCAAGTAGAGCAGCGCGTTTCCATCAATATGTGGTCGGTAAATTTGTAAATCGGTATCTGCGATGTATTGACAAAAAATCTTGCGGTTCAGATCGAAAAGGCCAATCTAAACAAAACCCCCAGCAAAACCAAACAAGTCGCCATGAACCATAAACCCTTGAAGGCAACTCCTGATTCCCTCTCACGCAGACTCCCGGGATTCACCCTCGTAGAAATCCTCGCGGTCATCGCCATCATCACCATTCTCATGGCGGCGGGAGCGATCGGAGTCGGGAACCTGAATGCGGGCAAAGGCGTCACCAGCGCCGTCGCCACCTGCGAATCCCTTTTCGAGGAAGCCCGCACTATCGCCGTTTCGAAACGCTGCAAAGCTCGGGTGCTGATCGATGTTAATGACAAGGCCAGCGAAAACTATCTTCGTAGGGTTGTGATTGTTCATGAAAAAATCAACACGGACGGCAGTGTTGCAGCCGGAACATGGGTCATGACCAACCGCGGATACGAAATGCCCAAAGGAACCTATTTCAGCGCTAGCTATTCCGCCTTGAAGAGCGGCAGCAAAATCAAAGAGGAAACCTTCGCTGGCGCAGACATCAAAGCCGACTACCACGGCAAATACGCCTATTACGAATTCAACGGTGAGGGGATATTCGAAGAGGCAGGTTCAAGTTTCGTTGTCGGCAGCGGCGTCCGACCAAAGAATCAGGAACCCAAAACCACCAAGGGAGCCGCGCGGGACTTCTCGGGATTTGTCGTCTGGCGCAATGGGCGGACTTCCGCTTTCCGCAGCCCGGAGCAGATCCAAAACCCGACACTTCCCAGTGGTGCACAACCTTTCAATTTCTGAATACCCATGAAAACCCCGTTCGATTCGTTTTCCAAAATCAGGGCACTCCGTTTGCCAAAGGCGTTCACCCTCACCGAAACCGTCATCGCGATTGGCGTCCTCGCCGTGCTATTGACCGGGTTCATCGCCGTCTTCACCCCCGCCGCGCAGGGCATCCGCCGATCCATCAGCTCCGAGCAGGCTGACCGACTTACCACCACCCTGGAAATGGAACTCGCGACGCTTCGAGCAAACTCAGAGAGCCCTGCCCCCGCATTCGCCACCAGTTTCGACAAGGCCTTCAAATGGATTCAGGAGGGCAACAAACCCACCAATGCGATCTTCGTTTATCAATATCGCGGCGATCCTACCAGCATTCGACCTGATGGCACACCGACTCCTAAGACTACCATTACAGGGGAACCTGGCAAAAACTATATCGTGCAGTCGATGGCGCGACGCATCGGTGACACCGAACTCGAGAAAGACCTCAAGGCCATTGAGGGTTCAGTGTTTTTCGTAAAACCCACCCAACTTGTATTTGACGCCGGGGAGCTCAAACCCGGCACAGCGGGCAAAATTATGAACGCGGATACTCCAGCCACCGTAGCAGCCGATACAGCCAGCTACAAGGAGGCGGTGATCGCCTTCTCCGCCGAGTTCCACAACGTCCCCACCAAGTCCATCGCTTACCTAAAAAGCCCCACCTTTACGACACGATTCAACAGCACCAACAATAAACCCATCTTCACCCGCAACCTCGCCGTGCGCCGCTGAACCTTAGGAATCATTCCCCATGAAAGCCCGATCCAAAAACTCCAAGCGCGGTTTCACCCTCATCGAACTCCTGGTGGCGATGGCGATCACCACGGTCATCGTCACCGTGCTCGTATCGGTCACCGCGATGGCACTGGAGACATGGAACCGCAGCCGCGCGGAAATCAGGGCCGCCCGCCAAGCCAAGTCGATGATCGACACGATGGCGCGCGACTTCGAATCCTTTTTGTCCCGCAAAGGCAACGCCTTCGAGTGGCTTACCGCGAAATCAGCGCCCCCGAGCGAGGGGCCGAAGGGAAACCTCAGCCCCAACGCGATCGACCTCATCTTTTTCTCGGCAGCGACCGACCGCTACGACGGCAAAATCGGCCTAGATGAAAATGGTGTTCCAAGGCCCGAAGATAAGGGCGGCGATGTCTCCACCGTCGGCTACAAGCTCACTTACAAGGATCCCATCGCTGGGGATGATGAGGACGCATACAAAACCTTCGTACTTTATCGCAAGATCGTGAATCCAGATGTGACATTCGCGAACATACTCGGACAAACAAGCATTAAGGCTCCATTCGAAGCGGCAGTCAACACTGGCGATACGGGAGCCGATGTCGACAAGGAGGTAAACTTCATCTGTGAGAACGTCTATCAGTTCACTGTTACTTTTCACGTGAGCACAACGACTACAACCGGTTTAAAATCCGTCACTGTCCCCGTAGGAAAGGGTACCAATTCCACGGAGGAATTCCGAATCACCGGAAGCGGCATACAGACCACTTTTAGTCCCAGCGGAACGGGAGCTCCAACCAATGCGCAGCTCAAAGCCGGACGCCTCACCGCCGCAGAAATATCCATCACCGTCCTCAGCGACTTTGGGATGCAACAAATGCGCAGGCGTGGCGATCTCACCGGCACCAAACTCGCCGAGTTCATCGCGAAGCACTCCTACCAGTATTCAAAGGTCGTGCAACTGCCGGGTTCGTAAACCTGCCGTTGCTGGAATACGGTGAAGGGTGCTTCCAGCCCCTTTGCGAAGAATTGAGAACATTTTCGGGTGGTTTGTAAAAAAGGAGCCGGAGGCGTCCTTCTCCATATCACCCGCTCCCCACTACATTCCCCAGCCGTAATAAATCACACCCGGCTCCGGTCACCTGCCGAGTATCCCCTTGGACTGATCCATGTTCATGGATCGCTGCTCCTTCCAGTCGATTACAGAAGGGGCTTTGTATGTCTTCCGCTGGCTTTCGGTATACGCATTCTTCGGCTTGTCGATGGCGGGATTACGGCTTTCACGCGCCGTTTTGCTGGGCAAGGTATTGGTCTTAAAAGGATCGGTGGTTTTCGCGGCCTTGCCATCGTAATTGGCCACTTGACCCTCCTGCCGGGCCTGCTTCCGGAACCTCGATCCATCCGTATTGCCTTCGTAGGATTTCTTGCCGTATTCCTTGCTCCCCCACCAAGATTTCTTCGCGTAGTCACCGGTCTTGTAGCGCTCCATGGTTTCGAGCTTATCCTTGAAATACGGCGTATCGCGCTGGCTATCGTAGCTGCTGCGCTTATCGATCTTGGGCACCCATTCGCCCTTCTCGTTCTGCTTGTAGCCTGCGTTTTCGGAAAGCCTTTCCTGCAAGCCCGGCCTCGCCGCCTGGGTGGGTCTCGAGTGATCGACCTTTTCCCCGGCGCAGGAAACCATCAAGGCGCAGGCAGCCGTCAGCGGAAAAAACGCTATCCAACCTTGGCTCATAGCTTGTCCTCCAAGTTCATTTCAAGTGACTGGTCGGGTAGCCCACCCCTTTCCAAAGCCTTCTGGTAGAACTCGCGCGCCTCCTCAAGGCGTCCGCTTTTCGCGTAGAGGAGTGCGAGGTTGAAATAGGGTTCGCTGGAGACGGGATCCGCCGTGACGGCTGATTTGAAATTCGCCTCGGCGTCGCCCATTTCACCCAGGCGGTAGGCGATGGTGCCAAGCAAAAGATAGGCCTTATCGTCGTCCGGCGCGAGATCCGCGCAGCGCTTCACATGCAATTCCGCCGCGGCGAGATCACCCGCCCTGAGATACGAGTAACCCAGCATCCGGTGCGCATACGAGTTGTTGGCGTCCAACTCCACCGCGCTGGTGAAACTCTGTATGGCCGACCGGGGATCATCCAGTTTCAATTGCACGACACCAAGTTTGCAGAGAGCGGGCACGTGACCCGGATTTTGCTCAACCATGAGCTCGAAGAGTTCACGGGTCGGAAGCAACCTGCCGGCTAGATAGGCTTTGGTGGCCGCGCGGTCATAGCTTTCCATCTCACGGTTGAGATCCGATGTGGCGCGTCCCACCGTATGACGGTCCCTCGCGAAAGGCGAAACGAACTCGCCGTCAACCTGTTGGTCGGCTACGAGTTTTTGCTCCTCAGGGGTCAAAGCCATCTCCGCACCTACGAAGAGTTCGATGGCTTCGTTCAGACTTTCATCCTCTTTGCCGAGCTGCTTCGCCGCCTCGACGATCACCTCTTTCGCCTGTCTCCTGCGCTCCTGCTCCCGGAGTTGGCGGCGGATCACTTCGCGAAGCATCTCTAATTCAGCAGGGTCGGCATTCACTTCGCCTTTCGCCAAGGCTGCCTCTTCGCTATTCAGTTTTTGGGTCAATTCCTCCAAGCGTTTCGTTTGTTCACGGTTCTCATGCTGAAGGCGGTTGATTTGGCTTTTCGCCATCGCAAGGTCACGCAGGGCATCCACGATATCATCCTTGACCGCATTATTATCATTGTTGAGGCGATCCACTTTTTCGTTCGCCTCACGCAGGTTTTTCGCGAGACCCATATTCTGCTCAATGAGTTCCTGAGTGCGGTCTTCCTCGTTTAATTTCAGCAACTCAGCCATCTGGTCACGTTCGCGAAGCAGGCTGTCGCGTTCCTCACGCAGCTCGGCGAAGGCATCGCGGCTTTCCTCCAGCTCATTTTTCAAAGATGTAATCTGGCCCTGCGCGTCCTCAAGTTCCTTGGATTTTTTTCCGAGCTCCTTTTCGAGTATCTCCATCTGCTTGCGCTGACCCTTCACCACATCGTTCGCCACCTGGCGTTCCTTCTCCAGGTCCCGGTTCAGATTCGCCTCGGACTGGCGCAACTCCTCGGCCTGCTTCTTGATGATCTCCATGTCTGCCGCAAGGATTTCGATTTTGGAAAGTGCCTCCGTCTGTTGGCCACGACTCGTCCTGAGTGCCATGCCCATCACATCGCGCTCCTGTTCAAGCTCCTCGATCTGTTGATTCAGCGCATCCATCTCGCTCTTGATCGGCGCGGCGGCCATCTGCGCCCGCAGCGACTGGACAGCTCCCTCTGCTGCCTGAAGCTGCCGGGAAAGTGTGTCATTCTGTTTGCGCATGTCCTCTACCCGCGCCGCATTCCGCATCGCCTCGTTGCTACTCGCATCGGCCTCGGAAATCATTTTCCGCAGGCGAGCCAGTTCGGCCTCCGCCGCTTGCAATTTTAAGGCCTCACCGGAATCTGGCTGTGCGGGAATTTCAGCCCGCATCGCCTGAGCCTTTGCCTCAGCCTCCTTGAGCTGCCGCGCTAAGGCCTCGTTCTGCCGCTGAACGTCCTGCAGGCGCGTTGCGTTGCGCATCGCCTCGTTGCTGCGGGCATCGGACTCGGATATCATTTTCCGCAGGCGAGCCAGTTCGGCCTCCGCCGCTTGCAATTTTAAGGCCTCACCGGAATCTGGCTGTGCGGGAATTTCAGCCCGCATCGCCTGAGCCTTTGCCTCAGCCTCCTTGAGCTGCCGCGCCAAGGCCTCGTTCTGCCGCTGAACGTCCTGCAGGCGCGCCGCATTCCGCATCGCCTCGTTGCTGCGCGTGTCGGCCTCGGAAATCATCTTCCGCAGGCGAGCCAGTTCGGCCTCCGCATCCTTCAGCCGGCGTGCCTGCAGCGGATCCACCTCAAGGATTCCTCGCGTAGGCGACGGCGGGATGACCGCTTCAATTTGATTCGGCAACTTCGGCGCGGCTTCGGGCTTCGGTGTCATCACCGTCTCCTTTCCGGGCGACGCCCCGACTTTTAACCCGCCTTCCAGTTCAGCGATCACCCCTCTTTTATTTTTGAACTGCTCCCCCGCCTTCCCACGAACCACCTCGATCGCCTTCGCGGTAAGATCGCGGCGGTTGCCTACCATTCCGGCTTTCCAGTCCGGATAAAATTTTCCCACCGAATCGAAAAGCTTACCTGCCTGCTCATATTTTTTGAGAGATCCTAGGAAATCACCATCCTTCTCAAGTTGTTCGGCGGCTCTCACCTCCAGATAGGCCTGAAAATAAACATCCGAGGGATCGAATTGAGGACCCGCTGGAATTTGCGCCATCACACGATAAAACGTGAGTGCCGCAAAGACCGCCATCATCGCCCATCTGAAACGCGCATGGGTTCGCGTAAACACTTCTTGCATCGGGTATTGTGTCTACCACCGAACCCTTACTCCGCAAGCCCAAATACCCTCGCAAAAATCCAGCATCAACAAAATACTTAGGATTTACTAAATACCTACGTGCACAATATCTGGTATGAATATCAATAATTTAACACTACATAATGTGCCTAACGGCATTCTCGTCTTGCTTCGCCGGGATCAATCCTTAGTGTTATCACAAGCTCAGATTCCAGTCGGATCTTCGCTATTAACAGAATTCAGCCACTCATGTATCTCAAAACTCTCGAAATCCAAGGCTTCAAGTCCTTCGCCGACAAGACCGTGTTCGAATTCGCCCAAGGCGTCACGGGCATCGTAGGTCCGAATGGTTGCGGAAAATCCAACGTCGTGGACGCCATCCGCTGGGTGCTTGGCGAGACTTCCGCGAAAGCCCTGCGCGGCGGCGAGATGGCGGATGTCATTTTTAACGGCACGGAAAAACGCAAGCCGCTCGGCATGGCGGAAGTCACGCTAACGATGGCGGATTGCGAGGAGTCGCTAAAAGTGGATTTCAACGAGGTCGCCATCACCCGCCGGGTCTTCCGTGACGGGCGCTCAGAATACCGCCTAAACGGAACGCTCTGCCGTCTGCGCGACATCCACGATCTCTTCATGGACACCGGCATCGGCCGCACCGCCTACTCGATCATGGCGCAGGGTCAGATCGACCAGATCCTTTCCTCCAAACCCGAGGAACGCCGTGCGGTGTTCGAGGAAGCGGCTGGCATCACGAAATTCAAACGCGAGAAGAAGGACGCGCTCCGCAAACTCGAATACACCGAGGCGAACCTGCTGCGCGTATCCGACGTGCTCGCCGAGCAGGAGCGCCGCATGAACTCGCTGAAACGCCAGGTCGCGAAGGCCCGCCGTTTCCAGTCGCTCTCTACCGATTACCGCGTGCTCGACACCCACCTCGCCCACAAGCGTTACACCGAGATCACCGCGGAGCGCGCCGAGCTCACCACCTCAATCCGCTCGCTCGACGCGCAGGATTCCCACCTCTCCCGCCAGCTCCCTGAAAAGGAAGAACTCGTCGCCGAAGCCCGCTCCGCCGCGCGTGTGTTCGAGTCCGAACTGGCCGAGCTCCGCCAACAGCTCAACGAACACCGCAACGCCCTCGCCTCCGCCGAGGCGCGCATCGCTTTCAACAACGAGCGCAAATCCGAACTCGAAGGCCGCATCTCGCAGAACCATTCCGACATCTCCTCGACGCGCGAAAAGCTCGCCCAGCAGGAATTCGATTTCACCGCCGCCAACGAAGCCCTCGACCAGATCAACCGCCGCATCGCCGAGCAGGAAATCGAACTTCAAAAATTGGAGGAACGCACTGTCACCGCCCGCGAAACCCGCGCGAACCTGGAAACCGCCCTCCGCGCCTCACGCGGCGAGGCAAACACCAGCCAGAACCTCATCGCCTCGATGCAGGCAAAAATCGAATCCTCGTTCGCCCAGCTCGAAGGCAACCGCGAACGCGCCCGCCAGCTCGCCGAAGAGGAGCAGCGCCTGAACCTCGGAGTCGAGGAGCACATCGCTCAGCAGACCCACATCACCGCGCTCGTCTCCGAAACCGGCGCACAGCTCACCGAGCTGGAAGAAGCTTTCCAATCCACCGAGCGCGCCTACCAACACACCCGCGGCGATCTCGATGCCGCCCGCACCGCCGCCACGGATTCCAACAAGATCCTCGCCCAGCGCTCCGCCCGCCTCGATGCGGTGAAGCAGCTCGTCGCTTCTGGCGAAGGCTTCGCAAAAGGCACGCAGAACCTCCTCAAAGGCCTCGACGCCCCCGACGAGTTCAAGCCCTCTATCGATGGCGTGCTCGCCTCTTTCATCCAGGCCGATGACTCCGCCGCCCGCGCAATCGAGGCCGCGCTTGGCGCGAAACTCCAGACAGTCCTCGTTTCCGACTCCGCCGTCGCGGAAACCCTCATCCAACGCCTCACGGAAAAGAAACTCGGCCAAGCCGCCATCCTTCCGAAAAACCTTATCCCGAAAGCCGCTGGCACTCAAGTCGAGACCCTCCCTCCCGGTGCCACCGCATGGGCGCTCGACAAGGTGAAATCCGAGCCGCAGGTCACCGCCATCATCGAGCAGCTCCTTGAGAAAACCCTCATCGTCCCGGATCTCGCCACCGCGCTGAAGCTGCACAACGATTACGCCACACTCACCTTCGTCACCCTCGCCGGTGAAACGCTCTCACCCGAAGGCACGATCCAAGGCGGTGCCGCTTCCGGAGCCTCCACTTCCCTTCTGGAAAGGCAAAACGAAGTCCGCTCGCTCGAAACGGAAGTCGCCGCCCTCCGCCAATCCGACGAGGAAGCCCGCACCCGCGTCACCACGCTGGAGTCCCAGCTCGAAGCCCAGCGCGAAGCCGTCGAGGTCTCCCGCGAGCGCCTCCAGCGCCAGAAAGTCGAGCTCTCCACCCTCCATGGCCAGCTCTCACTCGCCAGCCGCGAGGTCGAAAATTTCAACACCCGCATCGAAAACGTCCGCTGGGAACGCTCCGAACTCGACAAGCGCGAGAACGCCGCCGCCGATTCCCGCCAGCACCTTGAGTCCGAACTCGCCTCGTCCCGCGATCGCCTCGCCGCCCTCGAGGATCAGACCCGCTCGCTCCAGTCGCAATCGGACTCTGCAGTTACCTCCGAACAGGAACTCAGCGCCGCGCTCAACGAACTCCGCACCATCCTCGCCGTCGAGAAACGCGCCAAACAGGCCGCCGAGGAACAGCAGCGCCCGATGGAAGCCCGCCTCTCCGAGCTGCGCGAAATCGCCATCCGCCGCGAAGCGGAGATCGCGAATTTTACCAACCGCATCCAGTCCGCCGCCGAGGAAAACGTCTCACTGAAAAACCAAGCTGAGGATCACCGCATCGAGGCCGAGGATCTCCAGCAGGTGCTTTCAGAAAAAGCCGAGGGCCGCGGCGAACTCATCAAGGCCATCGAGGAAGCCGAGTTGCAGCTTTCCGCGATCCGCAAACAGCTCGCCGCCACCAACGAGCAAAAAGGCCGCGAGGAGATCGCTGCCACCAAGCTCGACCTCCGTTTGGAAAACCTCATGGACTCCACCGAGGATCGCCACCAGATCACCCTCGCTACCTTCGAGCCAGACGCCCATTTGTTGCTGGCTACGCTGGTTAGCCGCAAGGCTCGCGATGCCTCGGGAGCGGATGATACGGATCCAGAAGTAGCCGAGGAATCCACGGCCAACGCGGATCAAAAATCCTCAATCAAAAACCTGTCCGTCGTAGCCTTGGCGAAGTCGGATCAACAATCATCAATCGATCCTCTCCCCGACATCCCCGGCGAGCCAAACTGGTCCCATGTCGAGTCCCTCGTCCACGACCTCAAGCGCAAGATCGAGTCCATGGGCCCCGTCAACGTCGATGCCATCGAGGAATACGACGAACTCGAAGAGCGCCACAATTTCCTCCGCAACCAGCACGACGATCTCGTCAACTCCAAGACCGAGCTACTCGCCGTCATCGAGCGCATCAACGAGGAAACCCAGCGCCGCTTTTCCGAAACCTTCGCCCAGGTGCGTATCAACTTCCGCGATATGTTCAAGGAACTCTTCGGTGAGAAAGGCCAGGCCGACCTCACTCTCATCGACGAGTCCGACCCACTCGAATCCGGCATCGAGGTCATCGCTAGGCCGCCCGGCAAGAAACTGCAATCCATCACCCTCCTCTCCGGTGGCGAACGCTCCATGACCGCCGTCGCCCTCCTGTTTTCAATCTACATGATCAAGCCCTCCCCCTTCTGCGTCCTCGACGAGCTCGACGCCCCGCTCGACGAATCAAACATCGGCCGCTTCGTGAAAGTGCTCGACCGCTTCATCGACCGCTCCCAGTTCATCATCGTCACTCACTCCAAACGCACCATGGCTCGCGCCGACGTGATGTATGGCGTCACCATGGAAGAATTCGGAGTCTCCAAACCCGTCGGCATGCGCCTCACCGCCACCAGCGACGGAACGAAAACTGAAGCCAAGTCCGCCGCCCAGAAAGCGGCACTGAGACTGGACGCGTGATGTTTCTTGCTTTCTTAGAGCGTCAATTCCCCGAAACCCTCACCTCCCGAGATGCGCTCACGCCCCTTACGCTTGGCGGCGAGACTTGCCTTGCACGCCCTTACAGCCATCGCCTAAGGGAGGGTGAGCCACCACATCTTCCTTGAGCTTTCCACTTTCAAATCTAGGGTTTCCCGCCAGATGCTCCTCATCCTCGATAACTACGACTCCTTCACCTACAACCTCGTCCAATACTTCGGCGAGCTAGGCGCGGAGATGAAAATTTTCCGCAACGACGCGCTCACGGTCGATGAGGTGAAAAAACTTGCGCCGGATCGCATCTGCATTTCCCCCGGCCCCTGCACACCGAACGAGGCGGGCATTTCACTGGATCTGATCCGTGAACTCGGCGCGACCACCCCCATCCTCGGCGTCTGCCTCGGCCATCAATCCATCGGCCAGGTCTATGGCGGCGATGTCGTCCGCGCGGACCGCCTGATGCACGGCAAGACCTCTCCGATCCACCACAACAGCACGAGCGTTTTCAAAGGACTTCCCAGCCCCTTCGAGGCCACACGTTACCACTCGCTGATTGTGAAACGAGAGACCCTGCCCGATTGCCTGGAGATCACCGCATGGACGGAAGAAGGCGAGATCATGGGTCTACGCCACAAGGAGCACCCCGTCCACGGCGTGCAGTTTCACCCAGAATCCATCCTCACGGAAAACGGCAAGCAGATGCTGGAGACCTTCCTCCGTGCGTAGAGGCGATCATCGGTCGCCCCACCACCCACCACCACTCCTCTTCCTTGAGGTTTAACGTTTAAAATTTAAAGTTTCCGCTGTGCCACGAGCCTATCTCCCACCTTCCTCTTGGACAGAAGCGCCGTTCCTCGAGGGCGACGAAGCCAAGCACCTCTCCCAGGTTCTCCGCATCCAGCCCGGCGCCGTAGTCACCGTTTTCGACGGGTTGGGAAATCATGCCCAAGCCCGTGTGCTTTCCGTTTCCAAACAACGCGTCGATCTGATGCTGGAACTCGCCGAATCCGCTCCGAGCTCGCTGCCGAACATCACACTCGTGCAGGCGATCCCAAAGGGAAAAAACATGGATTGGATCGTGCAGAAAGCGGTCGAGCTCGGCGTCTCCCAGATCCAACCGCTCGTCACGCGTCACACCATCGTAAGCCCCGGCGGGGACAAGGCGGAGAAATGGCGGCGCACCGCCCTTGAGGCCTGCAAACAATGCGGACAGTTCACCATCCCGATCATCGAAGACCCCCTGCCCTTCGCCGAATGGCTCGCGAACCGCCCGTCCGCCGATCTGGAAATCATCGCCTCGCTCGCCGATAACCCCAGAAATTTCCGTGAAACCCTCCGGCTCCTCCCCAATTTGGAAAGCATCACCTTAGCGATCGGTCCCGAGGGCGATTTTTCCCCCGAGGAAATGACAGCTGCCCTCGCGGCCGGTTTCGTCCCCGTCACCCTAGGCGATCTCGTCCTCCGCGTGGAGACCGCCACGATGTTCTGCCTCTCCGCGATCCGCTTCCATTACCTCTGAGCACCTTCCCGGATTCCGCTTGACCATCGCCCCTTCCAAGGTGTCCGTTTCCCCAAGATGTTCCGCAAGGTGATCCCAGAAACGACCTGGACCCGCGAAGTCCTGAAATCGAAGCTCCACCGCGCCGTGATCACGGAAGCGGACGTGGAATATGAGGGCAGCATCGAAATCCCGCGCGACCTGATGGACGCTGCCGATCTCTGGCCGGGGGAAAAGGTGCTCGTCGCCTCCATCACCACCGGTGCGAGGCTTGAGACTTACGTCCTCGAAGGCCCGCCCAAAACCGGCAAGATCCTCATCAACGGCGGCGCCGCCCACGTCATCAAGAAAGGCGAGCGCGTCGCCATCATGGCCTTCGGATACTCCGAAACCCCCATCCGCCCGAAAAACCTCCTCCTCGGCGACAACAACGAGATTCTCGCAGAGCGTTGAAAATTCAAATTTCAACCATCAAGGAAGAGGCGGTTTCAACCCCCCTCTTCTTTGAAGTTTAAAGTTTAAAATTTCGGGTTTAAAACCGCCGTGTGAACCTACTCCTCCGCCACGCCCGCATCGCCTCCGAATCCTCACCGGATCTACTTTTCGCTGACGTCCTGATCCGCGACGGGATGATCGTGAAAGTAGCCCCCAGCCTCCCTGATCCAGGAGACGCACGGGTGATCGATTGCCAGAACCGCATCCTCTGCCCCGGCTTTTTCGACGCCCACGTTCATCTCCGCGAGCCCGGTCAGGAGCAAAAGGAAAACATCACCACCGGCTCCGAGGCCGCGATCAACGGCGGGATCACCGGCCTCGTGATGATGCCGAACACCTCCCCCGCCCTCGACTCCGGTGTCAGCGTCGCCGCCGTGCTCGAGTCCGGTCGCCGCAACTCCCGCATCCCCATCTACACCTCCGGCTGCGTCTCGAAAGGCCGCGAGGGCAAGGAAATGGCGGGCATCGACGGCATGCGCGCCGCCGGAGTGAAAATGCTCACCGACGATGGCGACACCACCTCCAACTCCTCCCTGCTCTACCGCGCGATGCAATACGCTTCCGAGTTCGGCATGTTCTTCGCCTCCCACTGCGAGGTCCCGGAGCTCGCCGGCCCCCGCGCCCTCAACGACGGCCCGACCGCCTACAAGCTCGGCATCGCCGGCTCCCCCGCCTGCGCCGAGGAGATTATCATCGACCGCGACATCCGCCTCGCCCACGCCACCGGCGCACACATCCACATCCAGCACGTCTCCTCGAAAATGGGTATGGAAACGATCCGCTGGTGGAAATCCCGCGGCGATGTAAAAGTCACCGCCGAGGTCGCACCCCACCACCTGCTCTTCACCGACGAGGACATCGGCGATTTCGACACCCATTACAAAATGAACCCGCCCCTGCGGACGAAGGCCGACAACGAAGCCCTCCTCGAAGGCCTGTTAGACGGCACCTTCGACCTCATCGCCACCGACCACGCCCCACACACCCCCTTCGAGAAATCCCAGGATTTCGTCTCCGCCCCTAACGGCATCACTGGCCTCGATACCGCCGTCGTCTCGCTCTACCACTACTTCGTCAAGGAAGGCAAATTCGGCTGGGACACCCTCGTCAAAAAATACTCCGCCGAGCCCCGCCGCCTGATGTCCTTGGCAGTGCCAACCATCACCGAAGGCCAGCCAGCCGACCTCGTCCTCTTCAACCCCGAAGCCACCACCACCTTCACCAAGGACTTCATGAAATCGAAATCCCAGAACACCCCCTTCCTCGACAAGACGCTCAGCGGACGCATCGATTTGGTGGTGCTGGGGGATGAAATACTGCTGGAGCGGTGAAAGAGAGGAACCGCGATTTAGAAATCGCGACTGCAACCGCAAGCATGTCCCGGAACCCGTAGACTTTGCTTCCGGCGGGGGTTGACGCGATTTCTAAATCGCAGTTCCTTCCCCCATGCACACCTACCCCGTCACCTGCCCGACCTGTTTCGAGACCTTCGAGATCGCGGTTCCGCCGGAGTCCGAGATGCCGACGGAGTATGATTACGATTGTGAGGTCTGCTGCCGGCCGATGATCCTCATCCTGAACTCCTCCGAGGACATCTACGCGCAGTCCCTGGCGGATTAGCCCAAGGAGGGGCTGCCTTCGGCTGCCCGGCAACCTAAGTTAATTTGCTCCATTCTTATCTGGCAGCCGAAGGCAGCCACTCCTTGCCCTTTAATCCAGCAGATCCGGATAGCGCTCCCGCGCGACGGCGAGGGTGAGATCCATGATCGCCGCCGAGCCGCTCATCCGCAGCGCCTCTTTTGCGGTGGCCTTGCATTGCGCGAAATCGAGGGAGCGGATCACCTGGCCGACCTTTGGCACGATTTTCGGTGAAACGGAAAGTTCCTCCACACCGAGACCGATGAGCAGCGGGGTGAGGCGGATGTCGCCGGCCATTTCGCCGCAGACCCCCGTCCAGATCCCGTGCTCGGAGCCGGCTTCCACCGTTTTCCCGATTAGGCGGATCACGGCGGGGTGCGTGGGCCTGTAAAGCTTGGCGACGTGGGGGTTCACGCGGTCGACGGCGACGGTGTATTGGATGAGGTCGTTGGTGCCGATGGAGAAAAAGTCCACGTGCGGCGCGAGGATATCCGCGCAGATGGCAGCGGAGGGAACCTCGATCATCACCCCGACGGGGAGCTTGGGATCGAAGGGCACGCCCTCGGCATCGAGCTCGTCCATGCAGCGTTTCAAGGCCTCCCGAGCAGCTAGAAGCTCGGAGAGTCCGGAGACGAGCGGGAACATCACCGCGATCTTGCCGTGATGGCTGGCGCGGAGGACGGCGCGGAGCTGATCCCGGAACATCGCTGGGCGCGAAAGGGAAACGCGGATGCCGCGCCAGCCGAGGAACGGGTTCGGTTCCGGCTCGGTGAGCGGCTCTACGGGCAGCTTGTCGCCGCCCGCATCGAGCGTACGGACGATGATGAGATCGGGTGCGACCTCCTTCGCCACTTTCGTATAGGCCGCCGTCTGCTCCGCCTCGTCGGGCATCTCGCTGCCGTTGAGCAGCAGGAATTCCGTGCGGTAAAGGCCGACGCCCTTCGCTCCGCTGCGTTTAACCTCATGAAGCTCCTCAAGGAACTCGATGTTTGCGGAAAGCGTAACCTTGTGGCCGTCGAGGGTCTCCGTCGCCTCGTCGCGCATCGCGTCGAGCTCGGTGCGCTGCTTTTCCTTCTCGCTCGCGAGGGCTGCGTAACCGGCGAGCGTCTCCGGCGTGGGATTGAGCACCAGTTTCCCCGCGTAGCCATCAATGACCGCGGGCGTGAGCGCCGTCACCTGGATCACGGATGCTCCGAGACCGACCACGGCGGGAATGCCGAAGGAGCGAGCGAGGATCGAGGTATGGGAATTGATGCTGCCCTGCTCCGTGGCAAATCCGAGAAGGTGCCGCCGGTTCATCGAGGCGGTATCCGAAGGCGAGAGATCATAGGCCAGCAGGATGTGAGTGTCGTCCGGCGTTTCGTAATCGAAATCCAGATCAACCTTGAAATTCCGCAGCACCCGCTGGCAGACGTCCTCGATGTCGGCGGTGCGCTCGCGGAGATAAGGGTCGGGGATGCGGCGCATCGCCTCCAGAAAATTCTGCATTACCGCGTAGAAGGCGTATTCCGCATTCTGCAGGCGGCTAGCGATCGCTTCGGAAACCTTGGAGAGCAGATTGTTGTCCTCCAGCAGCATCACGTGCGCCTCGAAAATCTCGCTGTCGGCATTGCCGGATAGCGACTCGAGCCTTTCCTGCAAATCATTGAGCTGCTTTTTCGTGCCCGCCACTGCCTCGTCGAAGCGTGCCCGCTCATCGACCACATCCTCCTCGGAAATTTCATAGATCTCCGGCGCCGAAAAGCCGCGCGCGATCACATGGATCGGCCCCACCGCGATCCCGGGTGAGGCCGGGATGCCCGTGTAAGTCATTTCCTGTAGTGTGCTTGTCTTTGGCATTCGCTGAAAAGGAAAGTGGGTTTTTTCGTGATCGGATGCAAGTTTTCTGGCAACCCCGCACCGGAACGAGCCATCAAAAAACCGCCTTCCCCGGAGGGAAGACGGCTTTCTGTTGAGGGGAAGTTGATCAGTTTCCCTAAGACGATCAGGGAGTCGGAACTTCCGAGATTGTCTTGAGGATGCGCGAGGCGATCTGGTAGGGATCGCCCTGGGAGTTGGGGCGGCGGTCTTCGAGGTAGCCCTGATACTTGCCGTCCTTCACGAAGCTGTGCGGAACGCGGATCGATGCGCCGCGGTCGGCCACCCCGTAGGAGAACTTGTCGATCGACTGGGTCTCGTGGAGACCGGTGAGGCGCATGTGGTTGTCAGGGCCATAGACGGCGATGTGCTCCTCGACGTTCTCGGCGAATTTCGCCATGAGAGCTTCGAAATACTCCTTGCCACCTGTCTCGCGAAGATACGTCGTGGAGAAGTTCGCGTGCATACCGGAGCCGTTCCAATCGCTGTCGCCGAGCGGCTTGCAGTGATATTCCACATCGATGCCGTATTTTTCGCAAACACGCTGGAGAAGATAGCGGGCGACCCACATTTCGTCGGCGGCCCTTTTGGAGCCTTTTCCGAAGATCTGGAATTCCCACTGGCCTTTGGCCACCTCGGCGTTGATGCCTTCGTGGTTGATGCCGGCGTCGAGACAGAGATCGAGGTGCTCCTCGACAATCTGGCGGGCAATATCACCCATAAATGAGTAGCCCACGCCGCAGTAGTAAGGACCTTGGCCGACCTTGGGGAAACCATCGGCGGGGAAGCCGAGCGGACGGCCGTCCTGATAAAGGAAATACTCCTGCTCGAAGCCGAACCATGCGCCAGGATCGTCGAGGATGGTGGCACGTCCGTTGGAAGGGTGCGGAGTGCCATCAGGCATCATGACTTCGCACATGACGATGGCTCCGTTCTTGCGGGTGCTGTCAGGAAAAATCGCCACGGGCTTGAGCACGCAATCGGAGCTACCGCCGGGTGCCTGCCGGGTGGAGGAGCCGTCGAAGCCCCAAAGCGGGAGTTCCTCAAGGGCGGGAAAGCTGGCGAACTCCTTGATTTGGGTTTTGCCGCGAAGGTTCGGGACGGGGGTGTATCCGTCGAGCCAGATGTATTCCAATTTGTATTTGGCCATTTTGTTCTGTTTGTTTTGTGGTTAGCGATGGTTTTGTCTGAGAGCAGGCGATATGTATCCAGCCGCCAGCATCACCGACAAGCAAAAATAAAGCATGATTTACGCCATTTTAACAATGACGTAAATCATGATTGTCTCCGCTGCGGGTTTCAATCGATGCGGATGACGA
>CAMBQC010000034.1 GCA_945869855.1 Prosthecobacter debontii | reverse complement strand
GGGGAAAAGGGGGTTGCGGGGGAAAAGGGGAGATTTTTTGGTAAAAGCTGAAATGCTGAAAATCAAAAAAAGCTGAAATTCGAGATACGAAGACGCTCATTTCCGTTCATTTGGTCACGGTTTGCAGCCTTAAGGGCACAGCTCCCCCGCCCTGCTGCGGCTTTCGTTTTGCTGCGGGGTCTAGTTCTGAGCGTCCTGTCCTACTCTTATAAGTTCTAATCGAGAACCAAGATTCTGCCGTCTTCCAAATGGATTTCGGCGGGCTTCCATGTTTGGCGTTGGTCGAAGCCATCGGGGTCGGGATTCGATGGATTACTTGAACGATTGAACCAATCGAGATTGGGTTCTTCATCAGGGATCCATTCCTTGATGGCTCGCCAAGGCGGCACGATGCGCTGGAGATTCTCGATATCGAAGGGTGGCGGCGGTGGTCGAGGTAAATGCACCACACCTTCCCAGAGTCCATGCAGGCGGAGAAAGAATTCGACCTCCTCGCGGCGCAGCACAGGCCGCTTGATTTTCATCGTGCCGTGGCAGCAGGGACATTCGAGAGGATCGCCGCCCCAGACTTGCAGAATGAGATCACGCCACAAGGGACGCATGAGTCGGGCGCTGCGCTTGGGTGGCGGTTCGACGAGTAGGAACACTGATTGATGATCCGACTTCGCCGAGGCTACGACGGACAGGTTGCTGATTTCCGATGTTGAATTTTCCGGAGCAATTGCAGAGTTTCCGGTTGCCCCGGCGATCAAGGACGGTGATTTGTCCGCGACTCGTCCACGAGCTTTGTTAGAATAAACGCCATAGTAGCGGACCGTTTGTTGACCCTTGGGAGGCAGGTGTAAGAGGGCGGCGGCGATGAAATCGGGAGCCTTGAAAATTTCGAAATTGCGTTTGGTGTTGTGATGGCGCTTGGAGCGGTAAATGACGGTTTTGCTGGTGGCGTTCCAAGTGATTTTCTGCAGCGAGAATGGATGTCGCAGCAGATATTCCGCGAGTCGCTTGCGACCGTCGTGGTTGTCAGCGGCGATGAGGTCGTCACGGCCGTCATGAACGTGAAATCCGGAATGCTTCCAGCCGAGCAAATCGCTCAGTTTGCTAGGGCTGATGAGTTTCTTTTCCTGGAGGATGGCGAGGAAGCGATGGCGAAACAACTCGGTCATAGGGCCGATGACTCCGTGTGGCAGGCAATGAAAGCGCCCGTCGGGGGCAAATAAACCGTCAGCCACGAGCACGTGGAGGTGGGGATGGAAGACGAGGTAATCGCCAAAAGTGTGGACGGCGGCGATGGCCCCAAGTTTGCCCTCGGCAAGTCCGAGCTGCAGACGAAAGGATTCGGTCAGGGTATTGATCGCACTTTGGAACAGAAGAGTAAGCAACTGGCGACGTTTGCGAAAGATGCCGCGCAGCAATTTGGGAATGGTGAAAACCACCTGTCGATGAGGGACTTGATGACATACGGATCCTGCGATCCATTCACTGGTGGATCGCACGCGTCGCTGGTGGCACGCGGGACAGAAGTGGCGGGTTTTACAGGTGAAGGCGAGCAGCCGCTCATGGCCGCAATCGGAGCATTCGAGGCGCGTGAATCCAGAGGCAAGATCACCGCAGCGGAGGAAGGATTCGACGGTTGCGATAGTGTCCGATTTGAGAGGACCGAGTACAGGGCGGTGTTTATTTTCGTAATCGGCGGAAAAGGAACTCCAGCCGTGATTCACAAGCTGCCAGAGAGGTGAGGCGCGGGGGCGGCGGGGTTGATAGATGGATGGCACAAAGAGTGTTCATAAGAACATTATTTGTGTGGGGCAAGATCGGAGAGGATGGTTCGGTTATAGGGAAGATAAGGGTGGGTGAATTTCCACGGGGAAATATTTGTCAGACAAAGTGGGCTGCAGATGTAGTGTGGAGGGATGGGCTTTTGTCCCCAAAAAGCTCATTACTTTCAACGGAACAGCGCGGACCTGCGGTAAGCGATCCAGGCGCAGGCGGATGCGGTGAGGAGAAACAGGATGGCCAGAGCGGTGATCCAGGCAAGAGTGGTGAGCAGGCCAGTGGCGGGTAGGGCTGGGAGGACGGAGATGATCGCGGCGAGGAGGCCGATGCCGATGGCCCAGAGGATGAATTGCCGGGTTTCGCGGACGATGAGGGAGCGGATGATTTTCCGCGAAATGCCGATCTGATGCAGCTGGGTGAACTCGGTCTGGCGTTCCGCGAGGTTGCGCGCGGTAACGATGCCGAGGCCGGCGGCTCCGAGGATCACGCCGAGGCCGCCGAGCACGTTGAAGATCGAGATGTAGGTGTTTTCCACGCTGTCGAAGGCGGCGAGGCGCTCGGTGGTGGTGACGACGGTGGCTCCGAGGTCGGTGAGGGCGCGCTGGAGGATGGCCCGCGTTTCCGTCAGGTCGTGGGAGGTGTCGGCGAGGAAAAGCTGATAGCCTCCGGTGGAAGGGAAACGTTCGAGGTAGCGTTGTTCATCGACGATGAAGCTGCCTTGGAAAACAGAACCTGTTAGAGTGCCGGCTATCTCAATCTGAAAGGCGTTGCCCTGTTCATCGGTGTAGTCGATGCGGTCGCCGGGCTTTTTTTTCAGCACCCACATGAGGGTGGTTTCATCGATGAAAGCGCGGAGGGTGTTGCCTTCGCGGAGCGATTTCCAGGATGGCTCGATGCCGGGGGCGGTGGATTTGATGGTGAAGGAACCGCGCTGTTCGAGGGCGCGGGTGTCGGTGGCGAGCAGGCGGGGGCGGGTGACGGAGTTGAGGTTGAAGCAGGAGGCGTCGTCACCGGCACCGATGCGGAAAGGAAGGATGTCGCCGAGTTTCGCGCGTTGGTCGCCGAGGTTGAGGATGTCGGCGGTGGAGTCCGAGGCGGAGCTGCGGTGGACGGGGGAGGTGGTTTCGATCCAGAACGCGAAGCCTCCGGAGCGGGCGGAGCGCTTCTGCCAATCGCCGCCGCCGTGCTTCTGGAAAGTGGTGACGGAGACGACGAGGAAAAGCCCGGCGGCGAGGCTGCCGACGACGACCAGCGAACGCGTCGGGCGGCGGGCGATGTTCAGGCGGGCGAGACGGGCGATGTCGAAGGTGCCCGTTTTGGACTGGGTGTTGAGGAGCTTGAAGAGTGCGAGTCCGGCAACGAGAAACGAAAATCCGCCCAAGAAAAACGCGCCTTGCGCTCCGATGGACTTTATGGTGGCGATAGCGGAGATGCCGACCAAACCTGCGGCCGGTGCGATCCAGCGGGCGTGGGATTTTCCGTGGCGTGGGATTTCCTCGCTGCCGGATTCGAGGCGCAGGCTGGCCGCGCGTTTCGCCTGGCGGCGGGTGACGAACCAGATCGTGGTCATCATCAGGAAAACGAAGCCGATGACGCCGCCTACTATGGATGCCGTAGAGGCGTGGAAGCGGAACATACGGTCATCGCCCCGGTTCCAGATGGACTCGAGGAAAAGCAGCAGGCCGCGGGTGTAGGCAAAGGCGAGCAGTGCTCCGAGTGTGCCGCCGAGCGTGACGACGACGAGGCCTTCCATTAGCCGCCAGCGGAGGATTTTTTTCGCGTGGACGCCGAGCGCGGCGAGCAGGCCGGACTCGTGGTTGCGCTGCTCGACATTGAAGCGGAACAACATGGCTGTTAGAGCGACGGCGGCGAGGATCAGGAAAAACGACATGCTCAGGAACAGGCCGGCGATATCGACGGGCGAAGAGGCGGCACTTGCGCTTTCGGCGGCGATGTCGCGGATGAGCAATCCGGCGTCGGCGGGGGTGAGTGTGTCGAGGATGCGGCGTTCGAGATCCGTTTCTCCGGCGGGGAGGCGGAGCGAGGTGGCGTTGCCCCAACGGTTGCTCCACATCGAGCGGGCGGCATCGTGGGAGATGAAGGCTTTCGGCGTGCCGCGATGGTCGTCCCAGTAGGTTTCGTCTTTCTCGCGGATGCGGCCGAGGTCGAGTGGGAGGCCAGAAGTCCAGTCGGCGGAATTGTCCGCTTCGGCAATGCCGGGGAAATCGGGCATCCAGAGCTTGTCGGCGGCGGCTCCTTCTAGCGGGACGATGCTGCGGACTCGGAAATCGGAGGATTTCTCGATGAGCTGGTTGCCGCTACCAAGGGTATAGTATTTCAGTGTGACGGTGTCGCCGGGTTTGGCGGCGAGGTCTTCGGCTTCCCAGGAATTGAGGACGATCTGGTCGGGCGCGAGATCATCGGGGAGAAAGGGAACGGCGGCGGGATCGATGCCGGTGACCATCGAGTAGGGTGTTTCTTTGCCGTTGGCGGCGATGGTGTTGGCGAGGTAGGTGAGGACGGGGCGGGATTCAGGGAGGAGCGTGCGGAGTTTTTCCTCGATGAGGGTGGGGATGAAAATGCGGTCGGTGCGGATCTCGGTGGCAGCGGAGAGCGGGACATTTAACAGCGATAGTCCGTAATCGGCGAGTTGGGCGGATTTGCGGATGCGGGCGGTGGCTTCATCGGTGCTGAGGGTTTCGCGAAACAGTAGGAGGTTGGCACTGTCCGTGCGCTCGATGGCGGCGGCGAGGGCTTCGATGGGGAGAAAAACGGCTGGCGCGGGGAGTTGCGTGGCTTGGAAGTTGAAGCGGCCCATGGCGTCGTCCTCGCGGATTTCGGCGACGGTGCCGCGCACGGTGATGAGTTCCTCGGGTTCCCCGGAAAGCGGGGCGTCGCGTGAGGCGAGGCCGGGCTTGCCGAGACGGATGACGAGGGTGTCGCCGGTCTTGAGATCGAGGGTGCGGGCGAGTTCGCGGTTGATCGCCCATGAGCGTTTGTCGAGGGTGGGTGGTGTCGTGTTTCCGGGTGCGAATTTCCAGAACTCCGGAGTGACGCCGAAGAGGTTGACCTGGCCGGTCGAGCGGCCGGATGGGGTGTCGACTTGGCTGCGGAGTTGGAGGACGGGCGCGGTGCCGGGAAGATCGTTCGCGAGACGGGCACGGAAGAAATTTTCGCCACCGGCGAGGACGAGGGTGGTGCGACCAGTGCGTTGTTCAGCGATTTGGCGGAGCGTGGATTTTACTGAATCGCCGGCGAACAGCGCGCCTAACAGAACCATCGCGCCGAGGGCGGAGCCTAGCAGAACTCCGAGGTAAGCGCTGCGGTAATGCCGGAGGCCTTGGAAAATGAAGGAGCGGGAAGTCATGGTTTAGGGAGCGTCTGAAGAATTTCCATGCTGACATTCTCCCTTCAAGTCTCGGGACTGATCAGTTTGACTTCAGGAAAGTAGGTTTGATAACGGTCGAGATCGGCGGTGGCGAGAGGGAGATCGAGAATGGAGGCATGAGCACCGATGAAGAAGTCGGGGAGTGGTGATTTCGTGGCGGGTGGGACGGGCTGTTGGCGTCGGTTCTCGAGATAGCTGGCGTAGGCTTCGGCGCACCGTGGGGCGACGATGGAAGGAAGATCCAGGATGGCAATCCCGAAGGCAGTGAGGCGGCTGATCGCTGTTTCGGGTGTTTGTTCCCCGGTCAGATATTCGGCGAGGATCACAGGGTTGACGGCGGCACCATCGCCGAGAACAGAGCCGCGGATGATACCCCACGCCCACGAATGATGCGGTGAGCTTGGGTCGAAGCCATAGATCAATACATTGGTATCAAGGAGAGTCATGCTTCGCGGGTGAGACTGCGGATTTCTTCCCAGCTCATTTTCGGGGTGAGGGGCGCGGAGGCGAGCAAGGCATCCAATTCTTTGGCGGTGGGCTTTGGTCGGGGTGCGGGGATCACTTTGGCGAGTTCGTAGTGTCCCGGTGCTGCTTCCCGCACTGCGTAAGTTTCGCCGGGTTTGGCTCCTGGCAGCACAAGTCGACGCTTGGAATCAATCATGGCAACTTTCATAGTGGGAAATTCCCACGTTAGAGAATTTTGTCAAGGATACCCTCTCCACTTCTTGTCAGTGGAGCTTGCCGTTCCTCAGCTCGAAGGTTTTTCCCATGCGCTTCGCGATGGCGAGGTTGTGTGTGACGACGATGAGGGTGACTCCGTGGTCGCGGTTGAGGCCGAGGAGGAGGTCGGCGACGGTGTCGGCGGAGGCGGGGTCGAGCGAGCCGGTGGGTTCGTCGGCGAGGATGAGCTTGGGCCGATTGATGAGGGCGCGAGCAACGGCGGCGCGGAGTTTTTCGCCGCCGGAGAGTTGCCAAGGGAGATGGTGAAGGCGGCCTGAAAGACCGACGCTTTCGAGGAGTTGGAGCGCACGCTTTTCCGTGTCGGCGGCGGGTTCCTGCCAATCGCCGGAGAGGCGGGGGACGAGGACGTTTTCAAGGACGTTGAGCTGAGGGAGGAGGTGCTGTTGTTGAAAAATGAAACCGAGTGAGTGGTTGCGGAAAGCGGCGGCCTGTTCTTCGGAGAAGGTGGAAATATCCTGATCGCCGATGGTGATCGAACCAGAGCTCGGCCGATCCAAGGCGCCGAGGAGATTGAGAAGCGTGGATTTCCCGCTGCCGGAAGGGCCGACGATGGCGGCGGTTTCTCCGGTAGCGAGGGTGAGATCGAGGTGGTCTAGAACCTGAATGGCTTCGCCCGGGGTTTCGTAGGTTTTGGATAGTTGGCGGACGTTGATCATGGTGGGGAGAAGTGATCGGGGATCGGGGATCGGGGATCGGGGATCGGTGGAAGAAAGATTTAGCGGAGGATATTCCAGCGTTTGGCTTTTACCTCGAAGGTAGGGAGGGTGCCGGGGGCGGCGGCGGTGACGGGGATGCGGAGAGTGAAGAGGGAGCGCAGTTTTCGGGCGAGCGCGGCGGCGGTTTCTTCGGTGGCCTCGACGCGAAGGTTGATCTCGGCAAGGGCGGGGCGGTGGTCGATTTCCACCTGATATTCGGCGATGTCGGGAAACGAGCGGACGATGGCGTCGATGGAACTCGGGTGGATGTTGATGCCACGAATGACGACCATGTCATCGGTGCGGCTGAGGACACCGCCACGGAGGGCGAAGTGATCTTCGTGTGCGACGGGCATGACGAGATCGCCTGTCCGGTAGCGCAGCAGGGGCGAGCCGTAGCGGCCGAGGGTAGTGAGGACGAGTTCGCCGGTTTTTCCTAACGGGGTGGGGGAGCCGGTGGTGGTGTCGATCACCTCGCAGAAGTACGACTCATGCCGTAGCAGGAGCAGGTTGGGATCGGATTCCGAGCTGACGGAAACCGGGCCGATCTCGGTCATGCCATGGTGGTCGTAAACACGAGCCTGCCAGGCGGTTTCGATGCGTTGGCGGGTTTCTAGGATGCTGCCGCCGGGTTCACCACAGACGATGATTTTCGTGATGCCGAGCGATGAGACCGGGAGCTTGATTTTTTCCCCCACCTCGGCAAGGCGCAGGGCGTAGGTCGGTGTGCAGCAGAGGATAGTTGATTGGCTTTGCACTAACAGATGCAGCCGGTCTTCCGAGGAAAGCCCGCCACCGGGGACGGCGCGGACGCCCATGCGCGTCGCCGCTTCGAAGCCCGCCCAGAAGCCGAGAAACGGGCCGAACGAGAAAGGGAAAAATGCGATGTCGCCGGCTTTCACGCCTGCGCCGCGCCAGACCCATTCCCAGTTGTCGAGGATCCATGTCCAGTTATCGAGATCGTCGATCCAGATGAGAGGCTTGCTGCGGGTGCCGCTGGTTTGGTGGAAACGGTGATAGTTAGAAAGCGGGAAGGTGTGAGTGGTGCCATAGGGCGGGTGTGTTTCGCGGTCGGCGGCGAGTTCGTCCTTGGTGGTGAAAGGGACACGCGTGGTGAAATCGGAGAGGCTGGTGAAAATCCCGGGCGTCCCGAGTTTTTCGGCGTAGAAACGGTTCGCCGGGAGGATGGCGTGGATCAGGTCATTGAGTTTCTGGAGCTGGGAAGACATAGGTCATATAGGTCATATAAGACCTATCACTTAGCGCTTCTCACTAACCTTTGGCGGCGCTGAGGCAGCAGGCTTGAATTTCGTGACCATGAAACCACCGAGGGCGGCCAGCAAAATCCCCAGAATGAAAGGTATGGGGATGGCGGAAAATCCCCCTTTGGGAGGATGGATAGCGATCCCGACAATAGCATTCACGATGGGCGCTCCGGCGAAGATGATGGACATGACCGACACCGCGACGATGGCGGGGTTCATGCCGGCCTTGGCGCCGGAGCCCATTGCCAGCAGGACGAAGAATGCCCCGATCGCCCCGAGAATCCCAGCGAAGAGAGAAATCCACATCCCCTTGGGCGGCATGTTCCAATCCATGTTTTTCGAGGCCAACAATATGATCAATGGCGCTAGCACAGCGGTGAGGAAATAGGCGATGCCGACGAATAGGAACGCCTTGTAACGGCCAAGCAGCGGATCCTTCATGCCCACCTGTCCAGCGTGGAGGAAAATTCCGTAAAGTCCCCAACAGGCGACGGTGACGAGTGCGAGATAGAACCAGTTCATGGATTTCATGGGGAAGAAGTGCCGAGTGATCAGTGATCAGTGATCAGTGTGGAGAGTTTTTCCGCGAGTGCGGGAGGGAGCGGGACGGCTTTGATTCCATCCGGAGTGATCGCCACGTGGGCGGCGGAGATGGAGCCCTCGGCGACGAGCGTTTCGTCACGGGTGATCTCGAACCGATAGCGGACGGAACGGTTGCGGACTTCTGCGATGTGGAGGCGGATCGTTAGTAGGTCGCCGAAGCGCGCGGGCGAGCGGTAATCGCAGGTGGCGTTAACGCGCGGCCAGCCGGTTTCGAGGCCGTCGAGCAGGCCGTGGAGTTCGTGGTCTAAGCTGCGCACAAAAGCGTGCTCGCAGGTTTCCATGTAACGGAAAAAGTTGGAGAAATGGACGATGCCCGCCATGTCGGTTTCGTAGAACTCGACGTGGCGTTGGATTTCAAATGCGGGCTGGCTCATGAGGCAGGAGGAGTGGCTAGGGCGGGAAACCAATCGCGTATCGCACATACCATATCGGGTAAATTTGTAGCGTGGCGACTATTTTATGGCGTGAAATTCACGTGCGGCAGGCTCATTTCGCCAAAACCTCTTTCCGATTCGCGTTATGGCATTATCATACGCTGCATGAAGTTTTTGAAGATAAATGGGATGCTGTCCCTCGCGGTTTGCATTGCTTCGTGTGGTCGTTCCGGTGATTCGGCTGGCCCGCCGATCTTGCCCCCGCCGAACGCTCCGCCGGGAATTTTTAAAACCTATCATGCCGATCGCGATGCGAGCATGGCCGAGGGCTGGACGCGGGGCATGGACATGTCGGGTGTCTCTTTCAATGATACCCGCACGGCAACCCTCATCACTCCACGTCACGTGGTGATGGCGAAACACTACGCAAGGCCCGCCGCCGCGCCCGTGGTT
The DNA here is from genome assembly GCA_945869855.1 of Prosthecobacter debontii. Taxonomy (GTDB): domain Bacteria; phylum Verrucomicrobiota; class Verrucomicrobiia; order Verrucomicrobiales; family Akkermansiaceae; genus Luteolibacter. Next base: position 9,006 of record CAMBQC010000034.1, on the reverse strand, counting down.
TTCCATGACCGCAATGGCAAGCGAATCCAGCGCAAGCTCATCGGCTTCGAGGCCGGTGCCGGGGATGTGATGGTTGGCCTGCTCGATGAAGCCGTGCCCGCCAACTACTGACCCTATTCCTTGCCCGGCGTCGGGGCGGATGCATCCGCGCTATTGGACAGACCTGTGATCGTCAGTGATCAGAACCGCAATCTCTTTGTCCATCGGATCGCCGGTTTCGGAAACGGCATCGTTGCGTTCAAGCATCAAGCCAACAATCTTCATGGCTGGTCAAAGAACCTTGTCGTCGGTGATAGCGGGAATCCCTCCTTCCTGATCGTCGGCAACGATTTGGTATTGCTGGAAACACACACCACCGGCGGCCCGGGCGCAGGACCATACTACGGAGACGCGGCGGTGCAGCAAAGTGTGCGGCGGGCCGTGCACAAGCTCGACTCTTCTCACCGCATCCGCACGGTCGTGCTTCGCTGAGGTATTCGTCGAAATTTTTGGTGGGCAGGTGGGCGGTCATGGTGGAAGCTCGCGCTCATGAAAGCACTTTTTCCCGCTATACTTATCGGAGCCCTCGCGTTAGCCGTCGTCGCCTACAACCCCGCCACTGAGCAGCCGCCCGCCGGAGCTGCAGAGAAGATCGCGGAGGCGATCCCCGCCGAGGCGTATGCAAAGCCCGCGCAGCCGCGCAAGCTGCTCGTCTTTTCCCGCACCAACGGTTTCCGCCATGCCTCCATCGTCACTGGCAAGCTCGCCTTCGCGGAGATGGGCAAGAAGACCGACGCGTTCGAGGCGGTGATCAGCGATGACCTCGCGATGTTCGAGAAGGACAAGATCGGCCAGTTCGACGCGATCTGTTTCCTCAGTACGACCCAGAATGCCTTCGCTCCATTTAACGAGGAAATGAAAAAAATGAGTGAGGAGGAAAAGGCGGTCGCAAAGGCGCGCGAGCTTGTGCTCAAGGAAAACCTCATGGCATACATAAAGGGCGGCGGCGGCTTCGTTGGTATCCATGCTGCCACCGATACCTTTTACGAGTGGAAAGAATACGGCGAGATGATGAATGGTTACTTCAACGGGCACCCTTGGGGGGCGGGCACGCAGGTGAACCTGTACGTCGAGCCGGGGCAGGAAAAACACCCGCTCGCTGAGATGTTCGGAGGTGAGCGGCTTGAGTTCAAGGAGGAGATCTACCAGTTCAAGGCTCCTTACGATTCCTCGAAAGTCCACATGCTACTCCGCCTCGACCCCGAGAAATCCGCCGCGGTGAAAGGCGCCAATCGCAAGGACAACGACTACGGAGTCTCTTGGGCGCGGAACTGGGAAAAAGGCCGCGTGTTCTACAGCTCCCTGGGGCACAACCATGAGATGTATTGGCACCCCAAGGTCGTCCGCCATTACCTTGCTGGAATCCAATGGGCCATTGGCGATTACAAGGTCGAGCTTAGCGAGGGTAAATAAACTCCCAATATCCAAACCGTGGACTTCTTTTTCGACAACATTTTCATCATCATCCTGCTGTTCGTGGGAGCGATCTCGCAGTGGCTGAAGGCACGTGGTGAAGCCCGGCAGAATCAGGATCCCGGCTACGATCCCGCTGATCTTGAGGAAATGATGCAGGACGCGGAGCGCCGCCAATCCCGCCCCGCCGTCCCGCCCCCGCTGCCTCCCAACACTTTCCCCCAGTCGCCCGGCAGCATGATCGCCCCCACGCCTGCGCTGCGCCGGAAATCCCGCGAGGCGGAACCTGCGCCGACAGCCTTCGACACCTCCTCTGAGCTCGCCCGCCAGCAGCAACTCGCGGATAAGCTGAAGGAAATGAAACGGACGCGCGGCGCCCGCGAAATGAGCGACAGCCTGCTTCCCCGGAAACGCTCACTGGCGGATGTGAGCACTGTTTCCGGCGTTTCGCTAAAATCGCGACTCCGCAGCCGAGAAGAACTCCGCCAGGCCTTTTTGCTGAAGGAAATCCTCGAAAAGCCGGTCGCGCTGAGATAGGGCAGAAGCTGGACGCGCTTTGGGAAAATTACGGCTCCACTCGCTGCCAGACCTCGTTGCGGCGAAGCGCCTCGGGTGTCCATGGCGGATCATAAAACGCGTAGAACGGTTTGCCGATGGGCTTAAGCGCTGCTTCGGAAATGAGTTTCGCGAGGTTACTGGTCGCATCCTCGCGTTTCGCATCATCCTTCCAGCCCTTGAAACGCAGCACCGCGAAGGTGCCGCCGCCGATCTCCGAAATGGCGACGTCCTCCGCTGTCGGGGCGGGTGCACCTTTTTCCGAAACCTTGGCCGGGATCATGAAACTCATCCGTCCTGCCTTGTCGGCAGCGGCTCCGTTTTCCATGAACACGGGCGAGGTCATCGCGATCTTCGATTGATCCTCGTTCGCACCGCTGATGTAGCGGAACAGCGTGCGGAACGAGTCGTCGCGTTTTCCCATGTCCTGCATGGGCGCGGAGACGACGGGTATAGCGGCGTATTTGCGGACTTCGAAATTGCCCTCCTTGCGGACGGATTCGAAGGCGGGTTCCTCGATCGCGCAGGAACAAACGGACGCGAGCATCAGCAGGGATGGAATTTTCATAAACCTCAAAGTCCTCCCGGTTTCTTACGATGCAAAGAAATGTTTTACTCCGCAGTGCCGTTGCGGATGATCTCGAGGAACGATTGCGGATCAAGCGCTGCACCGCCGATCAGGGCGCCGTCGATGTCGGGGCAGGCCATGAGTTCGGCGGCGTTGTTCGGTTTCACGGAACCGCCGTATTGGATACGGATCTTCGCAGCGGAGTCAGAACCGTAGAGATCGGCGATGAGGGAGCGGACGAAGGCGTGAGCTTCCTGCGCCTGCTCCGAGGTGGCGGTGACGCCGGTGCCGATCGCCCAGACGGGTTCGTAGGCGATCACGATGTCGGAGAGATCCTTTTCGGAAACGTCCTTGAGTCCGTCGGTGACCTGGGTGCGGAGAACCGTCTCAAGCATGCCGCCTTCGCGCTCCGCAAGCGTCTCGCCGATGCAGAAAATAGGCTTGAGGTTCGCCTCGCGGGCCTTGCGGATCTTCGCGTTGATCATGGCATCCGTTTCCCCGTAGATCGCCCGGCGCTCGCTGTGACCGATAATCACATAGTGGACGAAAAACTCGCGGAGCATGAGCACGCTGACCTCGCCGGTGTAGGCTCCCGAGTCGTATTGCGAGCAGTTCTGCGCGGCGATCTGGATCGCGTGGGCGTTCTGGCCGGGGTTTGAGTCATGGAGCAGGTCGGCGAGCTTCGGCAGGGAAACAAAGGGTGGCGCGATCACAATTTCCGCGGGCAAGTTGAGGCCCTGCGTTTTCGAGAGGAAGGATTTGATGAAATCCTCGGTTTCCGAGGCTCCCTTGTTCATTTTCCAGTTGGCGGCGAAGATCGGCTTGCGGGTCATGGCTTTGGTTAAACGTTTCTAGTTAGAAGTGATTCGTGGAGTTTACGCCTCGCTGAGTGCGGCGACACCGGGAAGCGTTTTGCCTTCGAGGAGTTCGAGCGATGCCCCACCGCCAGTGGAAATGAAGGTCATCTTCTCGTCGAGGCCGAACTTGTTGACGGCGGTCACGGAGTCGCCGCCGCCGACGATGGTCACGGCATCGGAAGCCGCCATGGCCTCGGCGATCGCTTTGGTGCCGTGGGCGAAGGCCTCGATCTCGAACACGCCCACCGGGCCGTTCCAGATGATCGTTTTCGCTTTCGCGATTTCCGACACGAATTCCTGGATGGCGACATCACCGATATCAATGCCCTCCCAGCCTTTCTCGACGCCGCCGCCCTCGCCGTAGATTCCGGAAAGTTTCGTTGCGGCGCCTTCCTTGAATTCCTGAGTGACGCGGGTGTCGGCGGGAAGCAGGAACTCCACGCCCTTTTCCTTCGCCTTGGCGAGGATGCTCAGCGCGAGGTCGAGCTTATCGGACTCCACGCGGGAGTCGCCGGTCTCGTATCCCTGCGCCTTGCGGAAGGTGTTCGCCATCGCGCCGCCGATGAGGAAGGCGTCGGCCTTTTCCATGAGGGCGGTGATGACCTGGATCTTGTCGGAAACCTTGGAGCCGCCCATGATGACTAGGAAAGGGCGCTCCGGGTTGTCGAGTTTCACCTCAAGGTATTCCAGTTCGCTCTCGATGAGGAAGCCCATCGCGGAGACCGGGATGAATTTCGTAACTCCCTCGGTGGAGGCATGGGCTCGGTGGGCGGTGCCGAAGGCGTCGTTGACGAAAATCTGAGCGAGCCCTGCGAGATCCTTTGCAAAAGCGGAATCATTCGCCTCTTCCTCCGCATGGTAGCGGGTGTTTTCCAAAAGCAAAACCTGACCCGGCTGGAGATGATCGCGCATATCCGCGGCCTGCGCACCCACGCAATCGGAAGCCAGCGCCACGTCCTGTCCGAGGATTTCTGAAAGGCGTTTCGCGGCGGGGGCGAGGGAATATTTCGGATCCGCCTTGCCGTCCGGGCGGCCCATGTGGGAGCAGAGAACGAGTTTAGCGCCGCCTTCGAGCAAGTGCTTGATCGAGGGAACTGCCGCCTGGATGCGGGTATCGTCGGTGATTTGCCCGTCTTTGAGAGGCACGTTGAAATCGACGCGCATGAGGACTTCCTTCGAGGAAACGTCGAGGTGGCGGATGGAGAGTTTCGGCATGACGGAGAGGGGCAATGCACTAGCGCCGCCGAGCTGTCAAGGGTGTGGGGGAAGACTAAATCTGGTATGGATGTGGGAATAATGATTCCCGGTTTGCCATAGACTCTCATTTCAAGCGCCTTAAAATCAGGTGAAAAGAAACAATAATCCCATGAAAGCCCTACTGATCTGGTTTGCCGTGACCTACCACCTCCTCGCGCAGGAAATGCCCAACATCCTCTGGATCACCAGCGAAGATAATTCGTCCCACTGGATCGGCTGCTACGGCAACAAGCAGTCCCAGACACCGAACATCGATGCGCTCGCGAAAGAAGGCATCCTTTTCGAAAACGCCTTCTCGAACGCCCCGGTCTGTGCCGTCGCGCGCACCACGATCCTGATGGGCGCCTACTCCCCGACGATGGGCACGCAGCACATGCGCTCCCGCCATCCCATCCCCAAAAAATTCCGCCCCAACGTGGATTACCTTCGCACCGCAGGCTATTACTGCACGAACAACAACAAGACCGACTACAACTTCAAGGGCAACGACCACTCCTATTGGGACGAATCCTCCGGCAAAGCCCATTACAGGACCCGCCCGGAAGGAAAGCCGTTCTATGCGGTGTTCAACAGCACCTCGTCCCATGAAAGCTCGATCTTCGACGACAAGCCCGCCGAGCCGAAGCGCCTGAAGCCCGCGGAAATCGACCTTCCGCCCTACCTTCCCGATCTCCCGGAAATCCGCAAGGACATGGCCCGCTACCACGACCGCATCACCGATATGGACGCGCAGGTCGGCAAAGTCCTCGATGAACTCGAAAAAGCCGGCCTCGCGGACAGCACGATCGTCATTTACTGCTCGGATCACGGCGGCATCCTCCCGCGCGGCAAACGCTACCTCGAGAATACGGGGGTGAAGGTGCCTTTCATCGTTCGCGTTCCTCAGAAATTCAAAAACCTCTCGCCTTTCAAAGCGGGCGGGCGAGTCGCGGAGCCGATCTCTTTCGTCGATATCTCCGCCACTTTGTTATCGCTCGCCGGAATCGAGAAGCCCGCGCAGATGCAGGGTCGCCCTTTCCTCGGAACGAAACGAGTGGAGCCCGCCGCCGATGAGATGGAATTTCTCTACGCCGACCGCTTCGACGAGCTCTACGGAATGCGCCGCGGCCTCACCGATGGGAAATGGAAATACATCCGCAACTTCAACCCTGATTTCCCCACCGCGCCCTATTCCTTCTACCAGTTCGGCCAGCCCGGCTGGCGGGCTTTCCAAAAGGCATGGCAGGACGGCAAGCTGACCGGTATCCACAAGGCGCTGTGGGAAGTGTCCGTAACCCCGGAGCAGTTCTACGACCTAACTGCCGATCCATGGGAAATCAACAACCTCGCCACCGATCCCGCCCATGCGGAAAAGCTCGCCGCCTTCCGCGAAAAACTCAAGGCGACGATGAAGGAAGTAAAGGACACCGGCCTGGTGCCCGAGCCGCTGTTCGCCGCCCTCGGGAAACCGACCATCGCCGCGCATGTCCAAGGTAATGATTTTAATTACAGCAAGATCGCCGACCTCGCCTTCACCGCCACCGGGATGGATACGAAAAATCTCGCCATTCTAAAGGAAGCGATCGTTTCCGCTGATCCGGCCGAGCGATATTGGGGCGCAGGTGGCCTTCGCCTGCTCCGCGAAAAAGCTGCCGCCGAAGCAGTCTCCCTCCTCCCTCTCCTCAAGGACAAGCATCCCGGCATCCGCACCGCCGCGGCGCAGGCGCTTTTCGCGATGGGAAAAAAGGACATCGCTGCCGAAGCGTTGATTGCGGACGTGGCCTCGGACATGGACTTCCCTTCTCTGCTCAATCTTCTCAACACACTCCGCCGTCTCGATCTTTTGGATCGCCTGCCCAAGAATTGGGCGGATGGGAAAAACATGAAGGAGGACGGTCAGGATTACCTACAACGTTTCTCGAAGCGGACGAAGGATTGATCGGTAAGTGAACTCCCACCGTTCGGGGATACGTATCGTTGCGGCGGCTTGGATCCGCCACCACGACCTAAGGCGTTCACCAACCCAGAATCCGGTCGGTGGCGGTGCGCAGTGCGGCTTCGAGGACGGCCGCTTCGGCGTGGGTGATCGGGATGGAGACCTTGCGCAGGGATTTATCTGCCTCCTCTTGGCGGGAAATCGTGAGCGCGTAGGGTGCGCGTTCGGGATCCTCACGGAAGGTAAGTTCGAAGGCGCTGCTGGCCTTGTCGGTTTTGTGAAACAGCTTTGCCTGCGGGGTGCGGCCTTGCAGCGTGGCGAGAGCGGCTCCAATATCTGGAAACCCCCATTTCATGATGATCTTGCTATCCCAATCGAACTGCTTCTCGCCGCTCTGCGCCGCAGCCTCGACAAAGACCGCGCCTTTCTCCGCATTGAGGTTGAAGCGGACGACACCGCCGGTGCCGCGCTGGTTGGGTTTGTAGATCGCGTATCCGTTGGAATACGCCTTAGTGGTTTCTGTCTTGGTGGTTTCAGGATATGTGGTGTCGTTCATAGTGTGTTCAAAAGAACACTAACTTAGCTTACCATGCAAGAATTATTTTTCAGCGCTTACTCTGCGGTATTTTCCACGTCGGTTTCGGATGCATCCGCAGACACGCTGTCCTCGCCATCCGGGATGACCAGGGAGATGTCCTGGAGCTTCTCGCCGGGTTTGAGGGTGAGGAGTTTCACGCCCTGGGCGTTGCGGCCGGTTTCGCGGATCTCGTTGACGCGGATGCGGATCGACTGGCCGGTGGAGGTCATGAGCATGAGCTCGTGGGTTTCCTCGACGGAAAGCGCGCCGACGAGCGGGCCGGTTTTTTCCGTGACCTTCATCGTGATGATGCCTTTGCCGCCGCGCGATTGCTGGCGGTATTCCGCGAACGCCGTGCGCTTGCCGAGGCCGTTTTCCGAAGCGACGAGAAGGGTGTGGCTTTCCTCTACGAGCGCGAGCCCGACAACGTAATCCCCCTCGACCGGGCGGATGCCCATGACGCCCTGCGAGGAGCGGCCGAGCGGGCGGGTGTCCTGCTCGGAGAAACGGAGGCTGATGCCCTCGTGCGTGACGAGGATCACCTCGTTGTCGCCGGAGGTCAGCGTGCAGCCGATGAGTTCGTTCTGCTCCTCAAGGATGATGGCAATGGTGCCGGCCTTGCGGTAGTTGCGGAATTCGTTGACGGCGGTCTTCTTGACCTTGCCGGTGCGGGTGGCGAAGAAAACGTATCCGGCCTCTTCGCGGAAGGTGATGTCGTTGCCGTTTTCGTCGACCGTGCGCTCAAGCCGGAGCATGGCGGCGATCTTCTCGTCGGGCTGGAGGTCGAGGACGTTGCGGATGCTGCGTCCAACGGAGGTGCGGGAGCCTTCCGGGAGTTCGTAAACACGCTCCACGTAGAGGCGGCCGGTGTTGGTGAAGAACAGCAGATAATCGTGAGCCTGCACGGAGAAAAGGTGCTCGACGAAATCGTCCTCGACGTCTTTCGCGGTGGCCTTGGTTTCCATGCCCTTGAGGCCTTTGCCGCCGCGGCCTTGGAGGCGGTATTCGGTGGCGGGCGTGCGCTTGATGTAACCGCGGTGCGAGAGGGTGACGATCATTGCGTCGTTGGCGATGAGATCCTCCATGGCCACCTCACCGACTTCCGCAACGATAGGGCACTTACGGGGAGAGGCGTACTTCGCTTTGATCGCCTGCAGCTCATCTTTGATGATGGTGAGCACACGCTCCTCGCGGGCGAGGATGTCCATGAGGTCGGTGATCTCGACGAGGATGCCGTCGTATTCGCCCTTGATCTTGTCGCGCTCAAGGCCAGTGAGCTGGTAGAGGCGCAGCTCAAGGATCGCGTTCACTTGGCGTTCTGAGAAAACGTATTGATCGCCCTGCACGGCGGCCTGCGAGCGCAGTAGGATGCCGAGACCTTCGGCAGTGGCGGCGCTGAAAGGGTAGGCGGCGAGGCGCTCGCGGGCTTCGTCGCGGTTTTTCGAATCGCGTATGATCTTGATGAAATCGTCGAGATGACCTAGCGCCAGAAGATACGCCTCTAACAGCTCGGCGCGTTCCTCCGCTTTCCCTAACAGGTAGCGGGTGCGGCGGATGACAACTTCACGGCGGTGCTCGATGTAGCAGTCGATCGCCTCCTTGAGGGAAAGCTGTTTCGGGCGGTTCTGGTGGATCGCCAGCATGTTCACGCTGAACGAGGTTTCCAGCGCGGTGAGCTTGAACAGCTGCGCGACGACGACCTGCGGGCGGGCGTCGCGTTTCAGCTCGATCTCGATGCGGGTCTCCTCGTCAGAAAGGTCGCGCATTCCGGAGATGCCGGTGAGGGTTTTCTCATTCACCAGTTCCGCGATGCGGGTCTGGAGCA
>CAMBQC010000033.1 GCA_945869855.1 Prosthecobacter debontii | reverse complement strand
GTCTTGAAGTAGATGAGCATCAGCAGGTAGATGATGGCCATTGCCAGCGGGATGAAGGAATCGGCCTTAAGAGTGGCACGGTCGCCCTTTTGGTCGGCGAGGACGACGGTTTTCTGGGCATCGGTCTTCTCCTTGGCTTCCTTGGCCTCAGCGAGTTTCTTGCCATCGAGTCCGAAGGCGGTGGTGGCGGGGATGTTCAGGAAGGTGGAGGGCTTCTCGGCCTTGTATTCCTGATAGAGCGCTGCGTCGGATTTCTTTAGCTCCTCGCCGGCGAAGCGATCCTTCGCGTAGCCGAGGCCTGGGCCGCCGATAAGTCCGGCGGAAAGCATACCGATGCCACCCATGATGGACATCGCGACGGCTCCGGTGTGCGGGTAGCGGTCGCCGATTACAGCGAGCATGGTGGGCCAGAAGAAGGTTTTTCCGACGGCGTAGATGCCGAGCGCGACCATCGCCATGGCGAAGGTCTGCATATTTGCGGCCATGGTCAGGCCGATGAAGGCGATGACCGAGCAGACGAGGAGCAGCCCGATGGGGGAGAGTTTTAGCTTGGTCTCCAGCCAATGGGCGCAGAAACGGAGTCCGAACATGATGGCGGAAGTCCAGAGGAAGAGGTATTTGCCTTGCTCGGAGGTGAAAAGGTTGCCTGTGATGTTCTGGATCCAGCCGTCGGTTCCAAGTTCAACAGCGCCGACGAGTGCGTGGGTGATGAAGAGCACGAAGAGGAGTATGGAGCCGATGGAGAATTTGGTCATCAGCGCCACGGTGATCAAGAGGGCGCCGCCGATGCCGTATCCGATCAGGTTCGATTGTTCTGGAGCTACACCCTTGAAGATATCGCCGAAGAATAATGCGAGAAGGTAGCAGACGACAAGTGCGCCGAGAATGCCCACGGACTTGAACATCTCGACGAAGCTTGCGCCTTTTTCGGCGGCTTCGGACTTGGGATATTTCTGTCCAAGGAACATGATTCCATAGATGGCGGTAGGGATCAGGTAGAGGGAGAGCTGTAGCTTCCAGTTGAGCGCCATCTTGTCATCAAGGAGCCATCCTGCGGCGACACCGAGGATCATACCGGCGGGCCATGCGGCGTGCACCATGTTCAGGTAGTGGGTGCGCTGCTTGGGGTAAAGAGTCGCAACGAGAGGGTTTGCGACAGCTTCGAGAATACCGTTGGCGAAGGCGAAGAGGAACATGCCCCAAAAGAGGAAGCTGTAGGCGTTCTCCGGAGTGCTTGCGCCGAAGGTAACGAAAGCGGAGAGGACGTGGCAGAGCAGGGCGACGATCACCAGTTTCCCGTAACCGATCTTATCAACGATCACACCACCGATGATGATGCCGAAACAGAAGCCGGAGAAGCCCGCTCCTCCGATTGCGCCAAGCTGAGCTCCGGTGAAGCCGTATTCCTTGGCCCAGTTGTCAAAGATGCCTCCGCGGATGGCGAAGCCCACGCCTGCGGCGAGGATGGCGGTGAATCCGGCCCATAGGAGCCGCTTGGCGTTTGGTGCAATTGCGTCTGTGTTGTTCATAGGGTTCATTAGGTGGTTAGTGGGGATTAGCTAGTTGAAATGGACTTGGCAAGCATTCGGGCGCGGAAATTCACGATTTTTTGTCAGGCGTTCATAAAATCACAGGCTTCGGGTCGTAGTTTTCCCGCGGTTTTGTGTGCCGAAAGCCTGTTGATCAGGGTAGGGATCGCTCTGACTGTCGATTTTCGGTCAAAAATAAGCGTTTTGGATTTTGACTGATTCATTGCGCAATTCCTGCGGGCTGGCAGCATGGCCGGGCGATGATGGATGTAGTTTGCGGTGTGATCAGGGATGTGGAGGGAAATGTGCTAGCTTGCCAGCGGGCGGCGGACCGGCATTTGGGAGGGTTGTGGGAATTTCCCGGCGGGAAAGTAGAGGACGGCGAGGATCCCCGGGAGGCGCTGGCGCGGGAGCTTTCGGAGGAACTAGGGATCGTGGTGAAGGTGGGTGAAAAGTTCGATGCGGTGGTGGAGTGGACGGACGGGGTGGTGAGGATCCGATTGAGTGGGTTTCTTTGCGACATCCTTGAGGGGAAGCCGGAGCCGCTGGAGCATGAGGAGATCCGTTGGTGCGGGCGCGATGAATTGCCCGGATTGGACTGGGCGAAGGCGGATCTGCCCATCCTCGACGAGCTGCTTGCCGCGCGTTTTTTTTGACAAGCCGGGCCGGGTCAGGCTAATTCACGCCCCGCTAATTTCCCCAACCATTACCATGAGCACCACAACGACCGAGAAACACACGTTCCAAGCCGAGATCCAACAACTTCTGGAGCTGGTGGTTCACTCGCTCTACACCGACAAGGATATTTTCCTGCGGGAGCTGATTTCCAACGCCTCCGACTCGATGGAAAAAGTCCGCCACCTCGAGGGCACGGAGAAACATTTCAAGGACGCGGGTGCGGATCTCCAGATCACGCTGGAACTCGATAAGGACGCTAAAACAATCACGCTGACCGACCGCGGCGTCGGTATGACGCGCGAGGAACTTGTCGCCAACCTCGGCACCATCGCCCACTCCGGGACTAAGGCGTTCCTAGAGCAGATGAAGGAAACCGGCGGCAGCCCGGCGGGTCTGATCGGACAGTTCGGGGTGGGTTTCTACTCGGCTTTCATGGTCGCGGACAAGGTGGAGGTCTTCAGCCGCTCATGGAAAGAAGGCGCGGAAAACCTGCGCTGGGAAAGCGACGGCAAGACCGGCTACGAGATCGAGGAAACGGAGGAACTCCCGCGCGGCGTGCGCATCGTGCTGCACCTCAACGAGAAGAGCGCGGACTTCGCCGAGGAATACAAGGTCAAGGGGCTGATCACCCGCTACAGCAATTTCGTCGGCTTTCCCATCCTTCTCGACGGCAAGCGCATCAACGAGGTCGAGGCGCTGTGGCTGAAAAACAAATCGGAGATCACCGATGAGGAATACAAGGCCTTCTACCAGTTCGCGGGCAAGGCCTTCGACGAGCCGACCTACCGCCTGCATTTCAGCGCCGACGCGCCGATCGCGATCAACGCCCTTATTTTCGTCCCCGGCGAGAATCCGGAGAAAATGGGCTTCGGCAAGGTCGATGCCGGCGTCGCGCTCTATTGTAAGAAGGTACTGATCGATCCCGAGCCGAAAGGCCTGCTGCCCGAGTGGCTGCGCTTCGTGAAAGGCGTGGTCGATAGCGCCGACCTGCCGCTGAACATTTCCCGCGAGACCATGCAGGACAGCGCACTGGTGCGGAAACTCAACGGCGTGATCACGAAGCGGATCATCAAGATGTTCGAGAAGGAGGCCGCCGGTGATCCGGATAAATACCGCGCCTTCTACAAGAAGTTCGAGCGCTTCCTCAAGGAAGGCATCGCCACCGATTACGCAAACAAAGACGCGCTGGCGAAGCTGCTGCGCTTCGAGACATCGATGACGGAAGCAGGTGTGGTCTGCGGCCTGGTGGATTACGTGGCGCGGATGAAAGAGGGGCAGGAAACCATCCATTTCATCGTCGGCCGCAGCCGCGACGAGATCGAGAGCGGCCCTTACGTCGAGGCGTTCAAGGCCCGTGGGCTCGAGGTGATCTATTTTACCGACGCGGTGGATGAATACGTCGTCGATTCGCTGAGCGAGTTCGAGGGCAAGAAACTTTCGTCCATCCGCCATGCCGGAGTGGAGCTTGAGGATGTGGACGGGGCGGGGGAGGCTCTTTCCGAGGAGCAAATGGACGGTCTCTGTGCGTTCTTGCAGGAAACCTTGGGCGATGCCGTCACCAAGGTCTCCGGCGGAAAACGCCTGGTGGACAGCCCGGTGATCGCGCTGGTGCCACAGGACGGCATGAGCCCCCAGATCCGCCAGATGATGAAAGCAATGGATGAGAATTTCAAAGATAAGCCGAAAGTGGAACTCGAGCTCAACCCACGCCATCCGCTCGTGAAAAAACTCGCCGAAGCGCGCGTGAGCCAACCGGAGATCGCCAAGCTCGTCGCTTCGCAGCTGCTCGACAACGCGCTGATTTCCGCCGGACTCCTCGACGATGCCCGCGAGACCATCAGGCGCATGAACAGCCTGATGGAAAAGGCGATGAGCTGAGTTTCCGGCGGGTGTGGATAACCTGTGGAAATTTCCGGTTTGTCGCTAGACCAAAGCCTGAATGAAGCAGTCGTTTGATTTTTTAACGGTTCAGAAAATTCCCATGAAAGCGGCGATTCTCCGGATTTATTCACTTCCCTGTTTCTGTGAATAACCTGTTTAGAAGTCACATAACCGATTGATAACCAGTTAGATACAAGGTTACGAATCTGTTACTCAGACTCATCCACAAGTTATTCACATTTCTGAGGCGCTGGATCGGGTGACCTCCCCGGTGATGCGATGAGTCTCAAGTTGTGCCGAACATCGGCGTTGTGGATAACTTGGGAATAGGAAGTATCCGGCCTCTCAGTGGAGCAGCCGGATAGGAACGGGGCAGGTGCGGATCAGGGTGGTGGTTGTGCTGCCAAGGATAAGGCGGCGGACACGCGAGTGGCCGGAGGCGCCCATGACCAGGAGGTCAACCTTGATCGTGAGCAGAGGTCTGAAAACTGATTGATTGACGGGTGCTGGCGGTCACGTTAGGTTACATGTTAATAACTACACGACCATGAAATTCCTTTTCCTCATCCCCATGGTAGCATCACTTTTTCAGCCGCTGTCGGGTCAGACAAAGGACGCCGCCAAGTCTTCTGCTGACACCGAGTTGCTGAGGAAATCCGCGATGGAGATCGATAGGCACATCGCGGCCTTTTACAAAGAGAAGAAACTGAGCGTGCCCGAGGTTACGAATGACGCGACTTTCCTGCGGCGGGCGTTTCTCGTTTCCATCGGGCGCATCCCGACGGCGGAGGAAGCCTTGGCTTTCATCGAGATCGAAGATCCGGCGAAGCGCGAGGAACTGGTGGCTTACCTGATGAAATCCCAGGGTTACTCCAGTCATATGACGAACTGGGCTTTTGACCTCCTGCGTTTGCGCGACGGGCGGCAGGGCAGCCAGGCGACGAACGAGCCCTACCGGAACTGGATCCGCAAGGCGATGGATGACAATATGCGTTGGGACGAGTTTGTGACCTCCCTGGTCGCGAGTTCTGGCAACGGTTGGGATCCGAAAACGGCATCTGTCGGTTATTACACGATCGACCGCGGCATGCCGCTCGACAACCTCTCGAACACGATGCGGATTTTCCTCGGCTCCCGCATGGAGTGTGCGCAATGCCACGACGACCCTTTCGGGAAAACCGAGCGTAAGGATTTCTACCACCTCGCCGCTTTTACGAATGGTCAATACCAGCAGAACCAAGAGCACATGAGCGACCTCTGGAGGAAGTATCAGGACGATCAACGGAACCGGGGCCAGGAGTATCAAGTCGCGCAGCTTTTCTGGGATAGGATCTACGGTATGTCCCTCAGCGGCGGTGGCAAAGGGCAGATCGAGCTGCCCTCGGATTACCAATACCGCGATGGGGATCCGGGAGAAATCGTGGGAGCGAAGACACCTTTCGGGAAAACCGTCCGCATGTCGGACAAGAAGGTGGAGGGCGACGGTAGGGAGCAGTTCGCCGACTGGATCGCGACCCGGACGGGCGAGCAGTTTCCCGCCGTGATCGCGAACCGCATGTGGCACCGCATCATGGGTAAGGGCATCTACGAACCCGTGGATGACTACATCGACGCCAAGCAGACCGTCCATCCCGAGTTGATGAGCCATCTCGCAAAGCTAATGCACGATCTCGATTATGACCTGCGTGCCTTCCAACACGTGCTGATGCTTACGAGGACTTTTCAATTCGCGACGAACCCGAAGCCCTCCACGCTCGAAGGCGGCGATGATTTCCACGGGCGTAAAATTGCCCGCCTTTCCGCCGAACAGATCTGGGATTCATTGATCTCACTCTCGAGCGGTGATCCGGATAAGAAACCCGTCCGCACTGCCGACAGCCGGATTTTTGTGGGGGGTAATCCAGTGCTTGTAGGGCAAATGGATATGATCCAGCTGTCCAATGATGTGCTGGCTCTCGAGACGGAGCAGCAGGTCACTGCGTATTTCAATGACTTCCTCGCCATGGTGAAAAACGGCGGCGGAAAAAAGGGCAAAGAGAGTGAATCCATGTCGATGGGAATGACTGCTGTCCGGAAATATGGAAAGGACTCGCCAGTGCGAGCCTCGGAGCTGCCCTCGCCCGCGCCGCGCGAGCATTTCCTCTACCTTTTCGGAGCTTCTGACCGCGAGGTGGTGGAGGGCGCGAGCAAGGAGCCGAACGTCGGCCAGGTGCTTTCCATGATGAACGGATACGTCCAGCGCCAGCTCGTTGCAAACTCCGGCGCCCACGTTTACAAGAGCTTAGAGGGCGCGAGCTCCGATGGTGAGAAAATCCGCCGCATCTATCTCGCCATCCTGAACCGTCCGCCGACCGAGGAGGAAATGGGCTGGATGAAGGAAGAGATCAAAAACCGCGGCGAGGAGGGTTATCGCAACATCGTGGCCTCGCTGGTCATGTCCTCCGAGTTCCTTTTCCTCCAATAAATCCCACATCCCGCAGGCCATGAAAGACATCCTCAACAAAGCCGACGAACCGACCCGCCGCCAGTTCATGCAGAACGCCGCGCGTGCTTACCTCGGAGTCCACCTCTTCCCTATGCTCGGCTCGTCCATCGCCAGCGCCGCGGCGGAAGGGGCAGCGAAGGGCGCCAAAGCAAAACACGTGATCTACCTCTTCATGTCTGGCGGGATGAGCCACATCGATACCTTCGATCCCAAGCCGAAAAAGAAAGATGTCATGGGTCCGAGCGTTGCAATCCCGACCAAGGCGGACGGGATCGAGCTCGGCGGTTACCTGCCGAAGACAGCGGCAGTGACCGACAAGATGTGCATCATCAACTCGTTGAACTCGACCCAAGGTGCGCACGAGCAGGGCAGCTACATCATGCACACCAGCTACAGCCAGCGCGGCACGATCCAGCACCCGTCGCTCGGTTCATGGGTGGTGAAACTCGGCGGTCGTATCCATCCGGAACTTCCCGGTTTCGTGGCTGTGAATACCTCCCCGGAATATACCGGTGGCGGCTTCTTCGGTGCGAAATATTCGGCAGCGCCCATCGGTAGCCCGGATCAGGGTCTTCAGGATTCGCGCCGATTCAAAGAAGTTTCTCCCGAGGATTTCTCCCGCCGACTCACCTTGGCAGACAAGCTCAACACGCAGTTCCACAACCGTTACCCGAACGCCGATGTGAAAGCCTACGAGGAACTCTACCGCGAAGCGATTGCCCTGATGAATTCGAAGGATCTCAATGCTTTCAACCTCGCGGAGGAAGATGCCGAAACACGCGCCCTTTACGGCGGCGGAAACTTCGCACAGGGCTGCCTGCTTGCGCGGCGTTTGGTGGAAAATGGCGTCCGCTTCGTGGAAGTTCAGCTCGGCGGCTGGGATACACACTATGACAATTTCACCGCCGTGGAAGGGCGCTGCAAGGAGTTCGACCAGGCCTATGCCGCGCTGCTCACAGATCTTAATCAACGTGACAAGCTGCAGGACACGCTTGTGGTCGTGGCCACCGAGTTTGGGCGCACCCCGGAGATCAAAAAAGAGCACAACGACGGTCGCGACCATCATCCCAATGCTTTCAGCTGCGTGCTGGCAGGCGGCGGCGTGAAGGGTGGCATAAAATACGGTGAGACCGATGCATCCGGTAACAAGGTCAGGAAAGACACGGTCTCGGTGCAGGATTTCAACGCTACTATCGCCTACGCCCTAGGCCTGCCGCACGACCTCGTGCTGATGTCTCCCACGAAACGCCCCTTCAAGATCGCCGACAAAGGCACGCCGGTGACATCGATCTTTGGGTGAGTTGATTAGGAAACGCCCCACGAAATCACTTGCGATGGGAGGAATTTCCCATCACCGCCTTTGAAAAAGTTGTGATTGTCCGCACTGTTTGTATCCATGGGCTGGTTAGACTCGTCACCGCATATTTCAATCGCTACGTTTCCGTTGTTGTCGTTTGCCCCGAAATCGGTTATATTCCTTCCATGTCAAACACGCATACGGACACGACCCCGGTTTGGGTAGAAAGCAGCACCTTCGCGGCACCGGTAATCCTCGGAGTGGCATCGGGCTTGTTGGTGGGAAACCTAATGCATCCCGGTGCGCGGCGAGGTCTCGGCCTCGGGTTGGGTATAATAGGGATCGCCGCCCTGCTCCCCTATGTGGTGGACAGTGTCGCGGATCTTATCACCGGGCCGCGAAGCAAGTTCGGCGTTCGTCGCAAAATTCAGAAGATCCGTGACATCGGCCTTGGCTCCCCGATACAGGAAGATGAAGTCGATGCGGAACTGCGCGAGCACGGGGTGATCTGATTTTTTCGCTCCCTCCGGTCTGAGCGGTTTTGTCCGAGGCTATCTAAAATCCGTATGCCTCGGTTTTAGATATTTTATAATCTCCACACGATCAAAGAGTTGTGTTGGAGATTTTTTGCGTTTGTCTGAAAAATAATTTGTATTTCATATCATCAGTGGTGGTGAAAATCCATCATAAAAACGCAATTCGGAGCGAAAAATGGAATAAAAGCCGTCCCAGCGACGTTCATTTGAGTAACCAAGGAAGAAATAATATTATGTCGTACGAATCCGATGCCAGCCTCAAGCTCTACCTCCGAGAAATCTCCAGAACGCCCCTTCTGACCATTCAGGAGGAAATCGAACTCGCCGAGCGTATCAAGAATGGCGAAAGTGAAGCCCGCTCCCACATGATCCGAGCGAACCTGCGCCTCGTCGTGAAGATTGCGCAGGACTACTCGAACTACGGCCTTCCCGTGACCGACCTGATCTCGGAGGGAAACATCGGGTTGATGAAGGCGGTCGAGCGCTTCGACCCTGCGAAAGGTGGTAAACTTTCGACCTACGCTGCGTGGTGGATCAAGCAATCGATCAAGCGTGCACTAGCGAATCAGTCGAAAACTATCCGCCTCCCAGTCCATATGGTCGACAAGATCGCGAAGATGCGTCGTATCTCCGGGATGCTTGCAGAATGCCTAGGCCGCGAGCCCACCGACGAAGAACTCGCAGAAGAGGTGGGTCTTCCCCGCCGCAAGCTCGCCATGCTTAAGCAGGCATCACAACGCCCGACGTCGCTCGACGCGCCCATCAATGAAGGGGAAGCCACGGAATACGGCGAAGTCATCAGCGACGAACGCGCGGAGAACCCGTTCGACATGCTCGCCGATAAGAATATCCACGGTGAAATCGATGGCCTGCTGGCCGTTCTCGACGATCGCGAGCGTCGCATCATCGACGAGCGCTTCGGTCTCAACGGCAAAACGCCGATGACGCTTGAAGACGTGGGTCGTGAGTTCGGTGTTACCCGCGAGCGGATACGCCAGCTACAGAACTCCGCCCTCAATAAGATGCGCCGGGCCCTCAGTAAGAAGGAGAAACCGCTGCCAAAGCCGTATACCGGTTTCGCTTGATCTGATCAGTTCCCTGAAGCCGCGGAGGTTTTCCTTCGCGGCTTTTTTGTTTTGTTTCCCAGGATCAGAGTCCCGAGCTTTCGATTAGGGCGCGGAGTTGCTTCTGGAATTCCATGACATCCTCGCGGCTCGGCGCGTATCCGGGCGTGTCAGGATCGAGGGCGGGCCGGCCGGTCTGATCGAGCATCCAGATCCCGGCTTCGCCATCGGAGAAAACCACCTTTCCGCTGACGATCGCGCCGGGAACCGCGATGGCGTCCATCGTCACCGAAAGAGCTCCGGTAGATATGGGAGCTTGTTTTATTTCGGCGGCAGGCTCCTCCATTTTCTCGACGATCATCTCGATACCGAGGTCGAGCACCAGAAAGCGCGTGTCCATGTAGGTGAGGGAGAAACCGAATTCCTCCTTCATACGGAGCTGGATGTCGGGAAGCTGCGCCCCGCCGGCGGCCCAGGATTGGATGGCCGTGATTTGCTCTCCGGATAGCTGCTTGGGGCTGAACATGGCTTAACTATGGAGGCTTGCGATGAAGTTGGCGAACAAGAAAAAGCCGCCGCCCTTTCGGGCGACGGCTTAGCCGAAACACAACAGACGAATTCAAACAAAAATCATTGCAGAAGGTAGAGCTGATGGGCTCTTTTTTGCAGAAGCAATATCCCGGCAGGGAACAATGATAGAGCGTCTTGGGCTCGTGTTCTTATCTGCAATAGTGTAATTTTTTTCCGAAAACTCACAAACGCAACAAAATCAACGGATGAAGGTGCAGAGCAGGCCGATGGCCGCCTGAATCGAGGCAAGGGATGCTGTTTCCGAGGCGGTGTGGTAACCGGTGGTTGGGATCTGCAGGGTGGTGCCGTTGATCTGCCCGCCGCTGGCAGCGATGAGGCGACCCAACTCTGTCCTGCCCAGCGAAGAGGTTTTTCCCCTCAACAGGTTCTGACGCTCGATCCACTCGTCCTTGAACGTGTGGGAAATCCCGAGCATGTCGCAGCGGCTTTCGATTTCCGCTGTGAAACGGGGATCAAAGACGGCGGTGGCATCCTTTTTCCTCAAGACCACGTCCTGCTCCAAAGCGGCCTCGCGGGTGGGATAGGGGCTGGTATCGAGAACCAGTAGGCGGCTTGTGGAGATGGCCTCACGCTGGAACCATGCCAGGGCGTAACGCCAGCTCCGTCCTGCCTCCTCCTGGGCGGTGAACAGCGCGGTGCCTTTGAAGCCGATGCGGTAGAGATAGATGATGAGGGCGACGCTGAGCACATTGTCGAGTTGCGCGGAAATATGGTTTTCGGTCAGTGACAGGCTATCGAGGAAGGCGACGGGCGTGCCCGGCTCAAGGTATTCGAGGCCGATCAATTCGAAAATCAGGTTGTTCCGCTTCGGACAGAGGTATCCGGAGGAAATCGTGCCCTGCCCTACGTAGGTGCCGGTGTAGGGCAGGTGCGCCTGCACGCGCTGGCCGGTGAAGCGATCGGCGATGCTGGCGACCATTTGTTCGGAAACGGAATCGCCCGTGAGTTCGCCCCGGTTGCCAGCGATGAAGGCGGCGTATTGAAACTCGTTCGGCCCGGTGCAAACGAGGCCGTGGCGGTCGATGTGGGCCGAAAGGATCACGCTTTCCGGCTCGCTCCCGCGCGCCACGAGGACGCCGCTGTGGCGCTCCACGGAGATATCGAGCTCCTCTAGTTCCCTCCGCAGCACGCGGAAAAACGAATCCTCCGCACCGACCACGGAAGGCTCACGGATCAGGTGGCGCAGGGTGATCAGGAAGGCGGAGAGGTCGGCGGTGGGCGAGGGTCGCATCGGGCTGGCCAGAGCCTAGCAGGAAGGGTGCCGGGCGCGAGAAAGGAAAATCAAGCGTCGTCGATGAGGTGGAAATGGGTGTGAATTTTATCCGGTAGGGCTGATCCGGCTCGGTCGGCTCATCTCCAAAATTGAACGCACCGCTCACCCTGGCGGGAGTGATTTCCCGGAATAAAATGCCCGCCTCACTGCGGTTTCTCTACCATTCCGGGATTACGGCTCCTCCGTTTTCAATCAGGGCCGACCGAGCCGGATCAGCCCTACCCGTATGGGATGAATCCCGCGGTGCGATCATCATCCACTGGCTTCTTACACGGTTCTACCCCCATTTTTCCCGCCTCCCGGGCCGAGCTGGATGAGGTGGTCGGCTACGGCGATGACGTCCGGGTGGTGTTCGATGATGAGGACGGAGTGACCGGCGTCGCGGAGGCGGAAAATGGCTTTCAGGAGTTTTTCGACATCGCCGAAGTGGAGGCCGGTGGTGGGTTCGTCGAAGAGGTAGAGGGTGTGGGGGGATGCCGGTTTTGAGATTTCGAGGGCGAGCTTGAGGCGTTGGGCTTCGCCGCCGGAGAGGGTGTTGCCGGCTTGGCCGAGGGAGAGGTAGCCGAGGCCTAGCTCGTCCATGGTGTGAAGGAGACGGTAGAGCTTGGGGATGGGGCGGAAATGGGCTTTGGCTTCCGCGACAGGCATTTCGAGGATCTGGGCGATGGATTTCCCCTTGTAGGTGATTTCCAGGGTTTCGCGGTTGAAGCGTTTACCGAGGCAGGCCGGGCATTCCGTCCATGCGTCGGGCAGGAAATGCATCTCGATCTTGAGCTTGCCGTTGCCCTGGCAGCGCTCGCAGCGGCCGCCCTTCGCGTTGAAGGAGAAACGGGCTTTCGTGTAGCCGCGCTGCTTGGCGAGCGGGAGCTTGGCGAAGAGGTCGCGGATCAGCTCGAAGGCTCCGATGAACGTGGCGGGGTTCGAGCGGGGGGAACGGCCGATGGAGGATTGGTCGCAGAGAACGAATTTCTCAATGTGCTCCATGCCGGTGATGGCGTCGTGCTCGCCGGGTGCTTCCGTGGCGTGGTGGAAATGGTGGGCGAGGGATTTGGCGAGGATGCCGTTGATCAAGGTGGATTTGCCGCTACCAGACGGACCGGAAACGACGACGACCTGGCCGAGGGGGATTTCCACGGTGAGGTTTTGGAGGTTGTGGGCGCGGGCACCTTGAATGACGATTGATGATTGTTGATTTTGGATTTTTGATTTGCTCGGGATGAATCTTTGGATTACTCCGCGCAGCCATTGGCCAGTGGGGGAATGGATTTCAGAAGGTTTTCCCTGCGCGAGGATTTCGCCGCCTTGGAGACCCGCGCCGGGGCCCATGTCGATGAGGTGGTCGGCGGCGCGGATGATGTCCTCGTCGTGTTCTACTACGACCACCGTATTTCCGAGATCGCGGAGTCGGGTCATCGCGGCGATGAGGCGGGCGGTGTCAGAGGAATGGAGGCCGATGGACGGCTCATCGAGGACGTAGATCACGCCGCTCAGGCCGGCGCCGAGCTGGGTGGCGAGCTTGATGCGCTGGACTTCGCCGCCGGAGAGGGTGCCGGAGGAGCGGTCGAGCGTGAGGTAGTCGAGGCCGACATCTTCGAGGAAGGTGAGGCGCTTTTCTACTTCGGCGGCTAGGTCTCCGAGCGGGGCGGGGGATTGTTTTAATCCTGAGATCCATGCTTTCGCTTCGCTGATGCCTTGTTGGCAGAATTCCATGATACCTAAAGGAGGGCGATCGAAGATCGCCCCCACTTTTACGTGCTGGATTTCCTTTTTTAGGCGGAGGTTTTCGCAGTCCTTGCAGCCGATGCCTTCGCAGGCGGGGCAGGCTCCTTCGAGGGTATTGAAGGAAAAGTGGCGGGGAGAGAGGTCGCCGAAAATTTCGCCGGTGCGGGGGTTGCGGTAGGCGGTTTGGAAAGTGAGTTCGCGGTAGTCGCTTTCGCCGGGCGGCATGAGGAGAACGCGCCCTTCGGCTCCGCAGAGCCGAAGGGCGAGCTCGATGGAATCGGCGAGGCGGGCTTCGATGCCCTCGCGGATCACGAGGCGGTCGATGACGATCTCGATCCGGTTTTTGAAATTTCCATCGAACGTGACCTCGGTGATTTCCCGAATCTCGCCGTTGAGACGGATGCGGATGAAGCCTTGGCGCTGGAGATCGCCGAGCAGGCGCTCCGGCTCCGCAGTTTCCTCCTCGGGGACGGCGGCGAGGATGATGAGCTTGGAGCCTTCGGGCTGGCTGGAGAGTTCGGCGATGATTTCCGAAGGCCCCATGCGGGTCATGGCTTTACCCGTTTCGGGATCATGCGGGATGCCGGCGGCGGCCCAGAGGATGCGCAGGTAATCGTAAATATCCGTGGCAGAGGCGACGGTGGATCGCGGGGAAAGTCCGCCTACGCGCTGCTCGATGGCGATGGCGGGGTTGAGCCCCTCGATGGAATCGACATCCGGCTTTTCCAGTTGCGCGAGGAACTGCCGGGCATACACGGAGAGCGACTCCACGTAGCGCCGCTGCCCCTCGGCGTAGAGCGTGTCGAACGCGAGCGAGGATTTCCCCGAACCCGACGGGCCGGTGATCACCGTGAGTTTTCCCTTCGGGATGGCGACCGTGAGGTTTTTCAGGTGATGCTGGCGGGCGCCGCGGATGAGGATGTGATCCATGTGGTGGAAACCTTAAATTTTAAACCTTAAACCTCAAGGATGAGGATTTTTAGTTGTGGACAATCGCTCATCGGAAAATACATAGCCGGAATGAATAAACCTAAAATAGGCATGGTCGGCGTGGGGCGGATGGGCGCGAATATCGCGCGGCGTCTCGCAGATCTTGGGTATGAGATCGCGGCGGTGTATGATTCGCATCATGCTGTGGCGGTGTCTGTGGCGGCTGAACTGGGTGCGTATGCTACGAAATCATTGCCCGAGGTTTCCGCGCTGTCGGATGTGGTTTTCACGGTGGTTACCGATGACAAGGCGATGGACGCGATTTTCACGGGGTCGGGTTCGCTTTTGGAACACGCCGTCGGGAAAACCTTCATCAACTGCGCCACGGTGAGTCCGGAATCGCATGAGAAGGCGGCCGCTGCGGCGGCGAAGGCCGGGGCGGAAACGCTGGCGGCGAGCATGGCATCCTCGATACCTCAGGCGCGGCAGGGGACGCTTTACCTGATGGTCGGCGGTGATGAGGCGACCTACTCCGCGAACGAGGCGCTTCTAAAAGATATTTCCTCTGCGCTGCGTTACGTCGGGCCGGTGAGCAATGCTGCCAAGATCAAGGCGCTGGTGAACATGGTGATGAATATCAACACCGCGGGTCTCGCTGAGGGGCTTGGCCTCGGGAAAGCGCTCGGTCTCGATCTCGATCTGCTCATGGAGATTTTTTCCCAGACCGGCGCGAACTCGCGGGTGCTTCAAACGGACGGCGCGGACATGGTGACGCGTGAGCATGATTGCTTTTTCTCCGCCTCGCATGCTGCGAAAGACAGCGGCATAGCCAATGCTGTAGCCAAAGCAGCGGGTGTGAACTTGCCGCTCTCCAACGCCACGGAGGCGCAATACCGAAAACTGATCGAACTGGAGCTTGGAGAACTCGATAAATCGGCCGTCGCGGAACTCACCTTTCCTGGCCGTGCCGGGGCAAATACTGAAAATATGGGAAATAGCCAAATATCCAATGTAAAGGGCGAGAGACTCGATATCGCGTTTCATGGCGGAACGAAAATCGGCGCACTCGTCGTTCTCGGCCACGGAGTTACGGGAAACAAGGACAGGCCTTTGCTCGTGGCTTTGGCCGAGGGTTTGGCGGCAAAGGGATGGCCTTGTCTGCGTGTTTCCTTTTCCGGCAACGGGGATTCCGAGGGGAAATTCGAGGAGTCCACGATCTCGAAAGAGATCGAAGACCTCGGCGCGGTGTTGGCCACCGTTCCGCAGGAGAAACGAATCGCCTACATCGGGCATAGCATGGGTGCGGCTGTCGGCGTGCTAACCTCCGTGCGCAGGATGGACATCCAGGCTCTCGTTTCACTGGCCGGGATGACATACACTGCGGATTTCGTGGAGCGGGAATTCGGCGATGTGATGCCCGGAAAAGGCTGCATGTGGGACAACGAGGAATGCCCGCTTTCCGATGCCTATGTGGAGGATCTAAAGTCCATCGGCGACACCTTGGGAGCGGCCTCGCAGATCAACCAACCGTGGCTGCTCATCCACGGGACGGCGGACGATGTGGTTCCGCTGAAAGACAGCCGCGATGCGTATGTAGCCGCGAACTGTCGGAAGGAGCTTTTGGAAATCCCCGACGCGGGTCACGTGTTCGGCGAGGAAAGCTACGCCCGCATCGTGGAGGCGGTCGATGGGTTTCTCGACAGCTGCTTCGGCTGAGGGGCCGTTACTTCAGTTCCAGCATCAGCATGAGCGCGTCGTGATCCGAGGCATCGCGGGAAACAGGGACGGCCTTGGCCTGCGTTTCCTTGAAGCCGATGGTCATCACGTAGTCGAAGGTGGTGGCCTTGAATTGCGGCGTAAACTCGTTGGGAAACCATGTGTGGCGCTCTTCCTTCGGAGTCTTGTCCCATGTGTTGGAGAAGCCGCCCTTCACGAGATCCGCCACCGCCGTGCATTTCGTGAACTGGCCGTCGTGGTTCGTGTTGAAATCACCGCCGATCAGCCAGCCCATGATCTTGCGGCCTGCGTATCGTTTTTCCATCTCCGCCTTGTGGGAAAGGATCTGGCGGACGCTTTCGGCGCGCGTGTCCGCGACGCTCTGCTCACCCTCGGGCGTCTCGCTGCCGCGGTTGCTCTTTAGGTGGACGGAATAGATCATGATGAGGCCGCCTTCCGGGTGCTCCAGCGCAGCGAAGGCAAAGCCCCGGCTGAGGTGGGGGAGCTTCGCGTTCGGCTTGAAATTCTCGAAGAACGCGGAATCCGCTTTCAGGTTCGAGGCAATCGCACACTGCTGTGGCGAGAGGTCATTGGACTCATGGTTCACAAAACGGCTGCAGACATGCATGGTCAGTTTGCCGGGCATGGCGGAAACGACTTTCTCGAACGCGATCTCGTCGGTGATTTCCTGGGCGAGGAAAATGTCGGGCTGGATCGCGGCAAGCTGTTCCTCGACCCATTTCGTCTGCTGCGTTTTCTCCTCCTCCTTCGGTTTGGGATTGCCGCCGGGGAACCACTCGATGTTCCAAGAAAGCAGCTTCAGTGGCTCAGCGGAAACCTGAGCCGGAATAAACAGGCCGAGGACGGCGGCGAGGAGCGGGAGAGTTCTTGGACTGATCATAACATTTTTCAGACAGGGACAACTATCCGCAAGCGGACGGGGAGGCAAACGATTTCCCGTGACGGTTTGCGGCTTGCAGGTTGGCATGGGGATTGCCAGCCTCTGCATCCATGAAGCAATCCTCAGCCCTGCGCCGCTGCCTAGTCGCTCTCCTTTGCTCCCTATATGCCTGTGGCTTTGCCATGGCGCAGGTATCTGCAGCCCAAGTCGTGCCGGAGAAGACACTCGACCAGAAGATCGATGAATGGTTTGGAAAAGTCACGGGCCCGTTTGTGAACCTGATCTTCTACCCGATCGCCACGGATATCGATGCGGAGAAGGTTTCCAAAATGCCGGAAGACCTGACGCTGCCCGCACCGGGATCGGCGGACATGTGGTATTTCCGCCCTGACGGCAATAGCGCATGGCAACGTGTGAGCGTCACCAAAAACGCGGAAGGCCTTCTTTGCGCGGAGTTGGGGATGGCGGAGAAACCAAGCGCCGCGACGAAGCCGTTTTCCGGCCAATGGACTCCCGCGAAGCTGAAATCCTTTCTCGTGATCTTTTGGCTGGCCGCGGCCGGGATCATCCTAACGCTCGTTTTCAAGTTCATAAACATCCGCGCCTTCGGCCTTGCGATGCGCACCGTGCGGGGCAAATACAGCCAGGCGAGCGATCCCGGTTCGGTGACCCACTTTCAGGCCTTGTCCGCGGCGGTCTCCGGAACTGTCGGATTGGGCAATATCGCGGGGGTGGCGATCGGCATCCACAGCGGCGGTCCGGGCGTGGCGTTCTGGCTTTTCCTCAGCGGCTTTCTGGGCATGTCCACGAAGTTCGCGGAGTGCACCCTGGGTGTGAAATACCGTATTTTCGATACGGAAGGGAATGTTCACGGCGGCCCCATGTATTACCTGCGCCGCGGCTTGCACGAGCGGGGAATGAAGTCCTTAGGTATGGTGCTGGCGTTCTTTTTCGCGATCTTCTGCGTCTTCGCTTCCTTTGGCGGCGGTAACATTTTCCAAGTGAATCAAGTCACCTCGCAGTTGATCAATATCACCGGTGGCGAAAATTCGTTCTTTTATGCAAACCAATGGGTTTTCGGACTGATCATGGCACTGATGACCGCGCTGGTGATTATCGGGGGAATCAAAGGCATCGCCAAGGTGACGGACAAGCTGGTTCCGGTGATGTGTATCACCTATGTGGTAAGCTGTATCCTAGTTCTGGTGGTCAATGCGTCGCACATTTTCCCCGCGTTGCAAATGATCATCACCGAGGCGTTCCAGCCTCGCGCCGCGATCACCGGCGGGTTGGTGGCCGCGTTCATCTGGGGTATGCGCCGCGCCACATTCTCAAACGAGGCGGGTATCGGATCCGCTCCGATCGCCCATGCGGCTGCAAAAACCCGGCGGCCGGCATCGGAAGGGGTGGTCGCATTGCTTGAGCCGTTTCTCGACACCGTGGTCATTTGCACGATGACCGCGCTCGTCCTTTGCGTGACCATGGACTTCAGCGGTGATTCCGCGAACTACGAGATCAACGGACACGCCTATGTCCTGGGGGCTTCCGGGACGGGATTCAAGGAAGGCATTGCTATGACTTCGGCGGCATTCGAGACAGTCCACACGTCGTTCAAATACATACTGTTCCTCTGCGTGTTCCTGTTCGCCTTCTCGACGCTCATCACCTGGAGTTATTACGGCCTGCAGGCGTGGCAGTATCTGTTTGGCAAAAAGGTCATCACGGCATGGATCTACAAGGTCATTTTCTGCCTGATCATCATCGTCGGCTCGGCCGCCTCGATGGGTAATGCCACGGATTTCTCCGATGCCTCGCTGTTCGCGATGAGCGTTCCCAACCTGATCGGCGTTTATCTTCTTTTGCCGGTCGTGCGTTCCGAACTCGCTCGCTTCGTTGCGTTCTCGAAACGCGTGGACGCTGGGGCTACGGTGGAAGAAGCGGATGCGGTGGATCACGGGCATCATTCCTGAAAGGCATGGCGCGCGAATACAAATTGCAGCGGACGCAGCCTGTTTCCGCCTCCGGCATCGACTACGCGGCGGCGCTCAACGAGGAGCAGTTCCGCGCGGTGACATCGCCACCGGGCAAAGCCCTCGTGATCGCGGGTGCTGGTTCGGGGAAAACCCGGACGCTGACCTACCGAGTCTCGTGGCTGCTCGACCAAGGGCAATCGGCCCGCGAGATCATGCTGCTAACTTTCACGAACAAGGCCGCGCGGGAAATGGTCGAGCGGGTGCGATCGCTGGTGCCGGGCGATGTCTCGGATCTCTGGGCGGGCACTTTCCACTCGATCTGCAACCGCATCCTCCGCCGCCACGCGGAGGAGATCGGTTTCACGAAATCATTTTCCATCCTTGACCGCGACGACCAGAAATCCCTGATGACCGCCGTGGTCGCTGACTCTGACATCGATACGAAACAGCGCCGCTTCCCCAAGCCCGACGTGCTCATCTCCATGTTCAGCCTGATGGCGAACACGAACATCACGCTCGAAAAACTGCTCCACGAGAAATACCCCTATTTCATCGAATGGCAGGACGAGCTGGAGAAGGTGCGCGCCGCCTACGCGAAG
>CAMBQC010000032.1 GCA_945869855.1 Prosthecobacter debontii | reverse complement strand
ACGGCGATGGCCTGCGCGCTGGATTCGAAACCGGCGTGGAGTTCGTAGTTGCCGTCGAAGGGGACATCGATGAACGCGTCCACGACCACGGTGTGCGGGCCGTCGATGGAGGGAAGCGTCGCGGAGGTGTCACCGATGGCGACGCTTCCTTTTTTCGCGGGCTTCAACTTCGAGTTATCCACCTTCGGATCGAAGGCACCGGCGAAGACCGAGGCGGTGGCTTCATGCACGCCGAATTTCAGCAAGGCGGAGCTTGCGACAGGCAACGCGACGTTCCGCGCGGTAGGATCGGCGGAGAGGAAAATTTTCGAGTATTGCGGAGCGCCGGGTTTCACCGCGCCGAAGCCGAGGGAGTTCGACTGGCCGGATTGGATGTAGATTTTCACAGGCTTGTCGGTGGCAGGCGGCTTCGCACCGGCAGGTGGGAGATCGACGGTGATCACCTCTGCGGCGGCGGACAGAGCCGAAAGGGCGACGAGAAAGATCAGGGCGAGACTTGTGCGGGGAGTTATCTTCATAAAGGGTTTCGGATGGATAGGAGAGCAATTACGTTACAGATCTTCCCATACGCAACGCTTTGTCGCAATCACGCGGATTTATTTCGCGAAAACAGGTTTTTCACATCCTCAAGGATTAGGTAAATCCCGGGAACGAGGAAAAGCGTGATGATCGTTGCGAAGAGGATGCCGAAGGCGAGGGAAACGGCCATGGGGATGAGGAATTTTGCCTGCACGTCCGTTTCAAGAACCATCGGCATAATGCCGACAAAGGTGGTGACCGAGGTGAGCAGGATCGCGCGGAAACGCCGCCCGCCCGCCGCGATCGCCGCGTCGTGTAGGCTACCCGCTTCATCGCGGTGGCGGTTCACGTAATCGACCATGACCAGGGAGTCGTTGACGACGACACCGGCGAGGGCGACCAATCCGCACATGGACATGATGCTGAGGTTCAGGCCGAGCAGGGCGTGCCCCCAGATCGCGCCGACGAGGCCGAAGGGGATCACCGACATGATGATGATGGGCTGGGCGTAGGAGCGCAGCGGGATGGCGATCATCACATACATCGCGATCAGCGCGCCGAGGAAACCGATGCCGATTTCCCGCACGCTATCGTTCTGATCCTTCTGCTCGCCCTCGAAGCCGAAGCGCACGCCGGGGAATTTCGGCGGGATTTCGGCGAGCGTTTTTTCCGTGTAAGCGGCGACGACTTCGTTCGCGTTCACGCCCGGCTCGACATCGGCGGTGACCTTGATTGAGCGCTCGCGGTCGGTGCGCTCGATCACGGCGGGGCCGCGGCCGGGTATCAGCTCGATGACCTGGAGCACCGGCACCTCGTCGCCCTGCGGGGTGCGGATTTTCATTTCCTCAAGGCTGGCTAGTGTGCGCCGGTCGTCCTTGGGGAAACGGACCATGACCTTCACCTCGTCGCGCCCACGCTGCAGGCGCTGGACTTCGTTGCCGTAGAACGCGTCACGCACCTGCGCGGCGACATCGGCGAGGCGGAAGCCCATTGCGCGCCCGGCGGGGGTGAGTTCGCCGAAACGCAGCTCGTCCTTGCCCGCGCGGTTCGAGTCCGCGATGTCGATCACGCCGTCGAAATCCCGCAGCCCGGCCTTCGCGAATTCCGTGGCCGCGATCAGCCGCTCAAGGTCGTTGCCGGTGAGGGTAAGGTCGATCGCGTTGCCTGAGTTCGCGGTCTCCGCCTGCACGCTGAGCGAAACCACGCCGGGAAGCTCGCCGACCATGCGCCGCCATTCCGCGACGATTTCCTCGGAGCCG
This sequence comes from Prosthecobacter debontii, assembly GCA_945869855.1. GTDB lineage: Bacteria > Verrucomicrobiota > Verrucomicrobiia > Verrucomicrobiales > Akkermansiaceae > Luteolibacter. Next base: position 17,539 of record CAMBQC010000032.1, on the reverse strand, counting down.
ACGCTGCGGTTCCCGGAGGGCGTGAGTTCCAGGGTTACCTCGCCGATGTGCGTCTGCTGCGGCGGGCCGTTGAGTCCGATTCCAGTTTGGAAAGGTTGTGTTCCGGCGCTCGCGAGGACGTGCGTCAGGATGTTGGTGCCGTCCTTCGTCTTGTATTTTTCCAAGAGCTTCATAGCCGCCGCCTCGATGCGTTTCACGACCGCCTCGGTTTCCGAGAAAGGCACGCCCTGTGCGAGCTCGACCTTGGCGCTGAGGATGTCGCCCTCCACTTCGGGGAAAAACCGGAACTGGATGAATCCGGTGCCGACGACGGTGAGTGTGAGCACCAGCACGGAAATGAACGCGGCGGCGGTCACGTAGCGCCACCTTAGCGTGACGTCGAGCGCGGGCTGATAGACCTTTTCCACGAAGACTTCCAGGCTGTCCGCGATCCTGCGCTGGAGGCGGAAAAGGGCGTTCACCTTCTTCGTGCGGTCGGTGGGAGCGAGCAGGGCGAGGTGGGAGGGCAGGACGAATTTCGATTGGAGCAAGGAAAACGCCAGGGTCGGGATCACGACGAGCGGGATGTTCGGCCAGATCTTTCCGCTGACCCCGCTGAGGCCGAGCATGGGGGTGAAGGCGACCATCGTGGTGAGCACGCCGAAGACCACCACGGTGCCGACCTCGCTGGTGCCTTTCCATGCCGCGACGCTGGGATGCTCGCCCCTTTGGATGCGCTCATAGACGTTTTCCCCGGTCACGATCGCATCGTCCACCACGATGCCGAGCACGAGGATGAAGGCGAAGAGCGAGATCATGTTGATCGAGATGCCAAGGAGAGGCATGAGCCAGATCCCGCCCGCGAAAGAGAGCGGAATGCCGAGGGCGACGAGCAATGCGAGCGAGGGCCGGAGGAAAAGCGTAAGCACGCCGAGCACCAGCAGCAGTCCCATAAGGGCGTTGCGCTTAAGAAGATCGAGTCGTCCTTGGAGGTAACGGCTCTGGTCGTTCCAGACGGAAAGCGTAACGCCCTCCGGAAGGGCGTTTTTCGAGTCCTCGACATATCTCCGCACCAGTCCGGCCAGCGCGAGCGTGTCCTCGTTGCCCACGCGGTAGACATTGATCACCACCGCTGTTTTCCCATCGAAACGGCTGCTCAGATCCACGTCCTCGAAGCCGTCGATCAGCTCCGCGACATCCCCTAACAGGATCTCGCCGCCCTGGGCGTCGGTTCTGACAGGGATGTCCGTCAGTTCCTTCGCCTCGTATTTTTTCCCGAGGGCGCGGAGGATCACTTCGCCGCGCTCGGTGCGCACGGAACCACCGGGCAAATCCACCGTGGTATTCCTCACGGCGGCGGCGATGTCGGAAAGTTTCAGTCCTAGCTTGCGGAGCTTTTCCTCGGAAACCTCGATGGAAATCTCATACGGCCGCGTGCCCGCGATCTCGACCTGACTGATGCTTGGGGCGCCGGCGAAGATCCTCGCGAAAAAGGTTCCGAGACTGGAAGCCGGCGGGGGATCGTAAACCAACAGGTCGTCGCGCACCCGCTCGGCGAGCTTGCGGAGCGTGGTTTCATCGGTGTCCGCCGTGAGGGTCACGCTCATCACCGGGTTCTTGATTAGGATTTCCTCGACGACGGGTTCCTCCGCCTCTTCGGGAAAATTGTCGATGGCGTCCACGCGGGATTTCACATCGCCCATCACGTTGCGGACGTTGTAGCCGGTCTCCACCTCGACGATCACCGTTCCCACGTTCTGCGAGGCGGTGCTGCGGATTTTCTTGATGCCCTGGAGGTCGGCGATGGCCTCCTCCACCGGTACGACCACTCCGCGTTCGGTTTCCTCGGGCGTGGCGTTCGGGTAAGGGATGCTGACGGAAACGGCATCGAGCGCCAGATCGGGGAAGATCTCCTTCTTCAGCTTGAACCACGTTGCGAAGCCCGCGACCATGACGATCAGCATCAGGAAATTCCCCGCCACATGGTTGCGGCTGAACCATTTGACGGCATTCATTCGTCCTCCTTCTCGGCATCGATCTCGACCTCCATGCCGCTCACTGGCGCGGAAAGGCGGGTGAGCACCACGCGGTCGCCCGCCTCAAGGCCGCCGCTGACCAGCGCGGTGTCCCTTGTGAGCCTGGGAATCGTTAGGTCGCGGAAGGCGATCTTGTTGTCCGCCATGACCACGATCGCGCGGTTGCCTTCCAACAGCGCCCGCCTCGGGATCTCCTTCACATCGCCCAGCGTTTTCCCGGCGATCTCCGCGTTCACGAAAAGCCCGACGGGCGGCAGCGGGAAAGCCGATCCCTCCGTGGGCAATACTTTCACCGCGATGTGGGCGGAGAGGGTTTCCCGCGCGATCTCGGGATCGACACGCGCCGTCTCCGCTTTCCAGAGAAATTCCTCCGCACCGATTTTGCCTTTCAGGACGATCTCGCCGGTGACCTTGCCGTCCGCGTCCCGCGCGAGGAAACCGAAGTCCTCCAGGCTCAGGGGCAGGCGCACCTCGAGATCGCCGCTGGCGTAGAGCTCCGCGACCATCGTGCCGGGAGCCACCACTGCGCCAACCTCGGCGTTCGCGGAACGCAGGCCCGCATCGAAGGGCGCGAGGATCTCCGTGCGCTCGACGTCGCGCCACGCCTTCGCCGCCGCTTCGATGGAGGACGCCGCGCTCGCTTCCGCCGCCGCCAAGTACGGCTCGCGTAGTACCAAAGGGTTGAGCGGATCGCTGCCGCTGCCGAGCTTTTCCCAATCTAGTTTCGCCTGCTCCACCCGCGCCCGTTCCAGCTCCAGCGCCAGCTCCGCCTCCGCGCGCCGCACCTCGGCTGCAGCCAGCGCGGCGCGATAATCCGCCGGATCGATCTGCACGAGACGTTCGCCCTTTTTCACCACTCCGCCCTGTTTGAACGAAGGCGAAATCTCCATCACCCGCCCGCCGACCTCCGCCGCGAGCAACGTTTCCCGCGCGCTTTCCACTACGCCTTGGGTCGGAATTTTCACGGTGTGATCCGCTCCCGTCACCACGACGATCTCAACCGTCGGGACGACGCGCTGCTTCACGTCCTCTTTCGCGACGCGCTTGTTGATCACCAGCAAGACGATCCCCAGCACCGTGCCCACAATGATCGCCAGGATCAGCACGAACGACGCCACCGCCTTGACCTGGGTTTTCCGATCTGCCTCCGCTCGTTCGTTCACGCCGGGAAGGTTCTTTCGGCAACGGGCATTGTCAATGGCACGGTTGTGCGCCTGTGCATCAGCCGCCGGAGCGTCCCGGCACCGGCCCGATCGTCCCGCCCTCGACGAACTTCGATTCCGTGCCGCTTTGCAGGCGGTCTTCCTTGCCCTGCGCCACGTTCTTCGCCCAGCTCACGATACGGCGCACCACCTTTCGGTAATCCCAGCGGATGTGGGAGGGGATCGGTCTGCACCAGGGGAAACTCGGATCATCGTCCGCCACCACCAGCGAGACATCCCGGGGGGCGGCGATGCCCCTGTCCGCGAGGTGGGAGCGCGCGGCGATGTAGAGATGGGCCTCCTGGAAGATCAGCGCCGTGGGCGGGCTGATCCGGAAAAGTCCGTCGAGTAGCCGTCCCAACCCACTCCGGGCTTTCCTCCCAATCCGGCAGGTTGTAATCGCCCGTCTTGATCCCCGCGGCCTCCAGTTCATCGATGAAAGCCTGTTCCAGTCGTGACAGCCGCGGCTTGCGGCGTTCCTCGCGGGCGATCATCACGATCCGTTTGTGGCCGAGTTCGACCAGGCGCCGCACCGCCTCGGTCATGCTGGGAATCATGATCGTGCAGGCCGCTGCGATGGGCGCCGCAGCGGATCTTCCATACATCGCGATCGCGGGAGTCGGCTGGCTCGCAAACCATTCGAGGACTTCCCGGGATGCGGCGCTCACGACCCAGGCATCCGCCGGGTTCCGTTTCACGTAACGGGCCACCCGTTCTACATCCATGCCGAGATCCTTGAGGGATTTGTAATGAATGCTAGGAATTTGCTTTTGGAGTTGAGGCCTTTAAGGGTGCCGGTGGCCAGACTGGAGGGGGGGAAAAGGGGGTTGACCCTCTGGTGATACGCCAAAGGCTGAAGGGATGCTGTGTGGTCCGCTGTGAATTCTAACAGGCGTGCCGACGCGGCAATGTTCGTAAAAAAAATACTGTCCAGCCTCGGGACAACGGATGCAGCCTTTACTCGTAGACACCCCACGTGAGAACTGCCCGACGTGCATCCCCACGCCACCCGCCGTTAGCCGCATCCAGTAGGGCATTGCAATTCCCTGATACACCGTGCCAGCGGGCTTGGGGCCAATATGTTCCCAATGCCGCGCCACCACCACTTCACGGGTGTCTTTTTTCACATACTGACCGTAAAGATTTGAGCGTTTAAGGAGCATTTTCTCGGTTACCCGGAAGTTGCCTTTTGGGGTGCGATGTCCGGCCTCACCCATGGATACATCCATCTCGGCCAGTAAAGTTCCGTCGCCTTGCAGTAACTGCGCGGTCATCGAAGATAGTGAGATATCTACGCTTACCGGCTGTGGAGATACATCAGTTATCAAAATGAGTGCTCGTGGTGAAATCGTATCCTTAGGCGGGCTTTTGACCCCACAAGAAACACAAACAAACGTAAGAATGGGAAAGATCGTGTGGCGAATCATGCAGGCGTGAATCATAATGCTAGGAATGAGACGGCCCCGAAAATCCGACTACTTATTGGCTAAGCTATGGTGGGTGAGAGCGACGGAATCATGGGAGATCATGGTTCTTGGGTCAAGGTTACTCTTCTTCCGGTGGAAAAGAAGGCGGCGGGTGTGGTCAAGCTGACATCAGCTTGCCGAGGTTTGGGGCGGGTAGCCCCAAGTCGTGCCAGAGCCGGGAGGATGCGCGTTTTCATGCTGCTTTCGGGGTTGCGGGCATTGCCTGATAGACGACGGCGGGAGTCAGGTTGCCGAGCTTTTCATGGGGGCGCCAGTGGTTGTAGCGCTCGAACCATTCCGCAAGACTCCCGTGCAAGGCCGGCAATGTGGCGTGCTCGAAGAGGTAGATCTGTTCGTATTTCACGCTCCTCCAGAGTCGCTCGATGAAAATGTTGTCCATCCAGCGGCCTTTGCCATCCATGCTGATTTTCACACCCAGACCTGACAGCTTTCCCGTCCATTCCGCTGAGGTGAACTGGCAGCCCTGGTCGGTGTTGAAAATCTCCGGAACTTTGCCGGTGGAGTTCAACGCCATTTCCAAAGCCTCCAGGCAAAGATCCGTTCCCATGGTGTTGGAAAGCGCCCAACCGAGCACCTTGCGCGAGTGCCAGTCCATCACGGCGCACAGGTAGGCGTGGCCTCGGGGCATGGGCACATAGGTGATGTCTGAGCACCAGACTTGATCGGGACGGTCAATGGAGAGGTTACGCAGCAGGTAGGGATACTTGCGGTGACAAAAGCAGGCGGGTGGCACGGAGCACGCTGTGATCTGCGATGCTTCCGGGCGGGTCATCAGCACGGCCACGACCCAGGTCAGCGCGGGCGGCGGCGGGTAAACCACTTACCGTGATGCCAGCGGTCGGATCTCGGGCAGCGCGACCACCAGCAAATTTTTGGGAAGCGGCAGCCGCACACAGTTTCGGAAACCGATTCCCTGCCGATGATGCTCGCCGAGATCGGCACCGGCGGAGGCGTCGACCTGATGCCCGGCCACGCCGCGAAGCTGCCGCATGCGGGCTGCGCGCTCATTGCACTCACTGCTCACGTTGTGGAGTCGGAGCTTTTACTGATCACTCCGAAAGCCCCCGCGAGCAAGGAAATGGAAAGCCTGATGGCGCTGTTGAAGGAGAGGGCGGCGGGGCTTTGAGATTCACCCCTCCACCAGCTCCGCGCCCTTGATGAGGCGGCAGAATTCCTTTTTCGTGACGTCGTGGAGGGTGCCCTCGGCGGCCTCCGGGCTGTCGGTTTCCTTGTAGCGGATCGCGAGGCGTTCCCAGACTACTATGCGGAAATAGCGGTCGTCCTTTTTCCAGAGCTGGTTCTGTGCGAGTTGGATCATGGGAGGGCTATGCAGGATTTGAGACCAAAAACTTACAGCCCTTTTTCCTCAAGGAAGCGCCCGACCCAGCCGATGTCGTAGGTTCCGGCGGCGAAATCCGGATGGTTGAGGATTTCCTGCTGGAAAGGAATGGTCGTCTTGATGCCGTGGATGGTGAACTCGCCGAGCGCGCGTTTCATCCGCGCGATGGCGATCTCGCGGGTGGCTCCGGTGATGATGAGCTTGGCGATCATCGAATCGTAGTAAGGCGGCACCGAGTAGCCGGAATAGACGTGGGTATCAACGCGCACGCCTTTCCCGCCTGGCGCATACCAAAGTGTGATCGTGCCTGGGCTCGGCATGAATTTGTTGTAGGCATCTTCCGCGTTGATCCGGCACTCGATGGAGTGCCCGCGCGGGGTGGCTTCTAGGACATGGCGGGAAAGGGATTCGCCGGCGGCGACGCGGATCTGCTCCTTGATGAGTTCGCAGCCCATCACTTCCTCGGTCACCGGATGCTCCACCTGGATGCGGGTGTTCATTTCCATGAAGTAGAAATTCTCGCCCGCCTCATCGACTAGGTATTCGATGGTTCCGGCGTTCTGGTAATTGATCGCCTTGATGAGATTCACGGAAGCCGTGCCCATGCGCTCGCGCATCTCCGGGGTGAGGAGGGGCGAGGGGCATTCCTCGATGATCTTCTGGTTGCGGCGCTGCATCGAGCAATCGCGCTCGCCGAGGTGGATGAAATGGCCGTGCGAATCGGCGATGACCTGGAACTCGATGTGGTGTGGGTTGAGCACCAGTTTCTCCATGTAGCAGTCGCCGTTTCCGAAGCAGGCCATGGCCTCGTTCGAAGCGGCCTGGAAAAGGGACTTGAACTCCTCCGCCTTGAAGCAGGGGCGCATCCCGCGTCCGCCGCCGCCGGCCGTGGCCTTAATCATCACCGGCAGGCCGATCTCCATCGCTTTCGCGTAAGCCTCGTCGGGATCCGTCAGGATTTCCGATCCGGGAGTGATCGGCACGCCGTTCGCGACCGCGGTGGCGCGGGCGGTGGCCTTGTCTCCCATCATCCGGATCACATCCGCTGAGGGGCCGATGAAAACGATGCCGGAGCTCTCGCAGATATCGGCGAAGCGGGCGTTTTCTGAAAGGAAACCGTAACCGGGATGGATCGCGTCCGCGCCGGTGATCTCGGCAGCGGCGATGATGCGGTCGGGCTTGAGATAGCTGTCTTTGCTAGGACCGGGCCCGATGCAGACCGCCTCGTCGGCGAGCTGGACGTGCATGGAATCGACATCCGCCTCGGAATAAACCGCCACCGACTGCACGCCGAGTTCGCGGCAGGCGCGGATGATGCGAAGCGCGATCTCGCCGCGGTTGGCGACCAGGACTTTGTTGAACATGTCGGTCGGGTTACGGGGGTTATTTGATGCGGAAAAGGACGTCGCCGTATTGCACGGGGTTGCCGTCGGTGGCGACCAGCGCGCAGATCGTGCCGGAGCGTTCCGCCTTGATCTCGTTCATGACCTTCATCGCCTCGATGATGCACAGCGTTTGCCCTTCGGAAACGGCAGTGCCCACCTCCACGAAGTTCGGCGCATCCGGCGCGGGCTTGCGGTAGAAGGTGCCGACCATCGGCGAGGTGATCTCCGCGCCCTCAGCGGCGGGGGCTCCTGCGGCTCCAGCTGCTGCTTGCGGCGCGGCGGCGGGAAGTTGTAACGAAGCAGCTTGCGGAGCGGCGGATGGCATGGAGGCGAAAAGCGCACCCAGTTCCTCCATGTCAGGGCCTTTCTTCAGCTTCAGGTGAAAATCCTTTTTGGAGAGATCGAAATGGGTGAGCCCATGCTCATTCATCAGTTCCACGATGCGACGGATTTCTTGCAGGTCCACGGGGCGTAAGTTTCTTATGTTTGTTGAAATGGGGAGGGTCACCGCGACCCCCGACACTCGCCAAAGGTAGGAAGCGTCCGGAAACCGCGTCAAGCATCATCCCGGTGGGTTAGCATCCGCACAATTTCCTCACGGCATCCAGTAGGGATCCATCGATCTCTTGAATCCGGAGATCGATGGGAGCTAGCAAGCCATCTGCCATCATCACGAAATTGCCCCTGTGCGTATCGGAAACAACAAGGTTCCGTTCGGGATCGAAAAATGCCGTGTGCCCACCGACCTCGAAAGGTGCCACCCGGATTCATCGAAAAACGCACGGATCTGCATATCGGTGGCTGGAGTTCCCGCGATGGCGGTCTGACGGATCAACATGCGCAAACCTTGAGTCGTCCCGAGCGCACCGAGAAATTCCACCGCGTCCCCGAAGATTTCGTTGTGGAGACGCCAGCGGTCGAGATAGGCGATGGGCGAGGCTTTCGGCTCCTCACCCGGGCGATGGATAACCAGCATTCCGAAAAAGTCCGGCCATGTGGCCTTTCTGTAGCAGTCGCTGGCAGGAAAATACCAGACCTGGTGCTCGTTGCCTTCCTCGTCGGGCGGAGCATTCAGCTCGGCTGGCGGTTCGGGGAGGTAGAGGTTTGCCTCCGAGGCGTATTCCCTGAAAATTCTGAGTTCCTCGTGGTAACCGGTATGACCTCCCTGAAAGCGCGAAGCTGCCTCACAGCGGCTTCGTAACTTTTCAAGGTGTGTTTGGAGCGGGATTGCCGCAGCCGGTCGGCCAGATTCATGGGTAGACATTACGGGATGGAGCTTGCCCTATCAAGGCGCATTTCAGGGCGGGTTGGAAGCACTGCATTTGCGGGATACGGAAGAACTTTGAAAATCGTTTACTCCGCGAGGACCCAAGAGCGACCGGATGGACAGAATTGAACGGGGTAACGATGTCCGTAGGAGATTGAACGTGTAAGGTTCCATGGCTTTACGCGATCAACTGTTTGCATCTCCACGCCAGCCCTTCCGCATCCGGATGAAAGGCTTCGTCCTTGGGGAGCAGGAGGGTTTTGCCGGAGAGGTCGGAGAGGTCCTTTTCGCCGTTGGAGCGGCGCGGGTCGATGATCTTGGATACATGCCAGCGGTGATCCGGGCAGGGGGCGATGAGGTTGCGATCCATCGCCCAATGGTGGTTCTTGCAGAGGGCGAGACCGTTGGTTGGGTGGTCGTTGCGGGATTCCGAGAACGGGATGAGGTGGGCGGCATCAATGAAGGAAACTTCGTTGGCGACAGGGAGACGAATGCGGAGACCGCAGGCGGCGCACTGATGGTCGTAAATCTCGATGATCTTACGGCGGAAGGCCGGGGAGCGACCGTATTCGGTCTCATCTTCCGCGACGAATGAGAGCGGCGGCGATGCGGAAATATCCTGCCTGCCCAACCCGGGGAAGTAGCGGGAAATAAGAGCCTCGCGGATCAGCATACGGTTCTCCGGTAATGCTAGAATCATTTCGAAACCATCGATGAAGCGGGCGAAAACGTGGCCGGTCTGGTTTACGAGCGGTGTGGTTTTCAGCGGGTGGGTTGTGTTGCCGTCCTCGATCCATGCTTGCCAGAAACCTTGGGTCTGGAGGTAGTAAAAGGGGTTTTCTGGTGTGTTTTTGTCGTCGTGGTGATGGACAATTTCGAAGCGTGCGGTGAAACGGTCGCGCAACTCTCGTGACCAAGGGATGCGGCTCGGAGTGGCGAGACCGGCATCGATGAGATCGAGTGCGGCGAGGAGAAGTAACGGCTTGTGGGGCCGCTCGTGGCGCTCTCCGCCCACGCCGATGATGCCTACATTGAGGTCGTAGAGGCACTCGATGATTTGCGAAAATATCACACGGGCGTTTTGGCGATTTCCCTAAGGTGTGGAAAGGGGGAAATGGAAGACACGCACAGTTCCCGAATTTTCGTTGCAACCAATGCCAATCTTCCATGTTTGACCTGCGCGGGAGGAAGTGGAAACTCGCGCCATGCCCCATGCCCCCGAAGCCGATCCCCGCTTCAATGAATTCGTCCTGCTCCAGGCCCAGAACGCCGGGCTGTTTCTCGGCCAGATCCCGAACCCGGCCACCGGCGAGAATACCGTGAACCTCCGCGCCGCGAAATCGGTGATCGATTCCCTCGGGATGCTACGCGTGAAAACGGCGGGCAACCTAACGGATATCGAGGCAAAGCTGCTTGAAATAGCTTTAAAAAACCTGCTTCCGCTCTACAAAACCGCCCTCGACGAATCCGAACCATGAAATCCTTCACACCCTTTCAGATCGCCCACGTGCCCGTCGGCGGTCCCACCCCGTTCTTCATCCTCGGCCCCTGCGCCTTGGAGAGCGAGAAGTTCGCCTGGGAGATGGCGCGCTCGCTCAAGGAAATCGCAGACCGCACCGGCATCCCTTTCATTTTCAAAGCCTCCTTCGACAAGGCGAACCGGACATCGGTCGGCTCCTTCCGCGGCCCGGGCATCGTTGAAGGCTGCCGCATCCTCGGGGAAATTTCCAAGGAGCTGAAATGCCCGGTCACCACCGACATCCACACGGCGGAGCAGGCGGAGATCGCCGCCGAGCACATCGATCTTTTGCAGATCCCCGCGTTCCTCTGCCGCCAGACGGACTTGTTAGAAGCGGCGGCGAAAACCGGGCGCGTGGTGAACGTGAAAAAAGGCCAGTTCCTCGCGCCGCTCGATACGGTGAACATCGCGGAAAAAATGCGCTCCTTCGGCTGCGAGCGTTTCCTTATTACCGAGCGCGGCACGACCTTCGGCTACAACAACCTCGTGGTGGACATGCGCTCGCTCTACCTCATGCGCAAAGAAGGCATCCCGGTGATTTTCGATGCCACCCATTCGGTCCAGCGCCCCGGTGGCCTCGGCGGCTCCACGGGTGGCGACGGCGAGCTGGCTCCCGTCCTCGCCCGCGCGGCGGTGGCCACCGGCATCGACGGCCTGTTCATGGAAGTCCACTCCGACCCCGCCAACGCCCTTTCCGACGGCCCGAACCAAATCCCGCTGGAGTTCATCGAGGACATCCTCATCAAGCTCATCGCGATCCACCACGCGAGCCATTGAGGAAAAGGAACCACGAATGAACGCGAATGGGCGCGAATTTTTTGGATGGCTGGCGATACTCCTGATTCGTGCCCATTCGCGTCCATTCGCGGTTGGAAATCTTATCCCCGGAAAGCCATGGACCTGAAATCACGCCTGCTGGAATGGATGGGCGGCGGGAAAGGCGATTTCGCGGAGCTTTCCCAGGAGGTGTTCCGGCACCAGTTCTCGGGAAACGCGGCTTACCGGAACTACTGCGAGGCGCTGGGGAAAACGCCGGAAACCATCACTTCATGGCGCGAGATCCCGGCGATCCCCACGGATGCCTTCAAGCTCCTCGGCGTGGCACTGCGCGGCTTTCCGGAAAGCGAGGTTTACGGCCATTTCCTCACTTCCGGCACGACGACCGAGACGAAGGGGAAACATGAGTTTCGTGATCTGGGGTTGTATGAGGCTTCAGTGCGAGGCACGTGGCAACTACTAGGTTTACCGGAGATCCGGCGGCCATGGTTTTTCTCGCAACGTCCCGCCGACAACCCGCACTCCTCCCTCGTCCGCATGTTCGAGATTCTGTCCCGGAGAGCCGTCTTTCCAGGCGGCTTATGGCTTATCGATTCCGAAGGTAAATTACAGCTGGAAAATTTCCACCCCGAGCAACCCACCGCCCTCCTCGGCACCTCCCTCGCCCTGCTGCGGGCTTGCGATGAAATGGCACCCATAGAACTCCCGGAAGGCTCATGGATTTTCGAAACCGGCGGCAGCAAGGGACTGCGGAAATCCTTCACCCCCGCCGAAGTCTGCGCCCGCCTCTCCGCCCATTTCGGCGTGCCGGAATCCTGCATCCTCAACGAATACGGAATGACCGAACTGTTCTCCCAATTCTACAAATGGGGCGACGCGCAAACCCATACCGGCCCGCCATGGACGGGCGTCCGCGTCACCGATGTCCACACCGGCGAAGCGGCGGCAACCGGCGGGATCGGGTACCTGGAAATCATCGATCTCGCGAACCTCGACACCGTCGCCGCGATCAGGACGCAGGATCTCGCCATCGCGGTCGGGGACAGGGAATTCATCCTCATCGGCCGTGATCCCGCCGCTATAGCGCGCGGCTGCTCGCGGGGCGTGGAGGAGGGATTGGGTGGGTGATCATTACACGCTTGTTTTCGCCGTGCAACCGTGTAATCTTGCTGCACATACGATGAACGTCACCCTGAAACTTCCCGACGACCTCTGCAAGAAAGCCCGCCACCGCGCTGTGGACGAGTCGAAATCCCTCTCCGCATGGCTGACGGATCTGATTAAGCGCGAACTGCAACCGCAGCCAAAGGGTCGGAGAAAAACACTCGCGGAATTGCTCGGCGACCCTGCCACCGCCGACCGGGACTTTGAACTTCCGGACAGAAAGCGGGAAACGGAGCGCGAAATGAATTTTCGATGAAACCAATACTGCTGGACACGGTTACCATTTCCGAACTCCGCAAAGAGGGGCGGATGCACGATGCGGTGCGTGCTTGGCAGGAACAATTGCCAGATAAGGAAACATGGCTAAGCGTGGTGAGCGTGATGGAGATCCGGATGGGTCACCTGCGTGTGCTAAACAAGGATCCGGTGTTCGCACAAAGGCTCGAATCGTGGCTTGAAACCACCGTTATTCCGCTTTTCGAAGACCGCTTGTTTCAGATCGATTTGGCGATCGCCAGGGAAGCAGCCGGAATGAGAGTTGTCCACGGACTCAGTCCCAATGATTCCCTTATCGCCGCCACTGCGAAAGTCCATGGCCTCACCCTCGCGACGCGCAACACCGCCGATTTCGAAGCTACGGGAATCCGGCTGATCAACCCGTGGGAATTCGAAGCGTGAAAAACCTCGCTCAGCGTATCGCCTTCCTCGTTTCCCATCGGCACACGCTGGAGAAATGGGTGGGTGCTTACGATGCCGATACGCTCGGGAAATGGCTGGATGCGGAAATCGGCGACCGGCGGCGGCTGGAGGAATGGGTGGACGGCGCAAAAGTGGAGCCGCGCGGCCCGGTGCTGCATGTCGTCAGCGGGAATACGGAACACGCGGCGTTTCAATCGGCGTTTCGCGCGCTTCTCATCGGTTGCCGCAGCTGGGTGAAAACTCCTACGGCGGGCTTGCCGGAATTCGAGGAATGGGCGCGGGGGATCGACCTGTTCGATGTGCGCCGCGAGTTGCCGGACGAATGGCGCGCACCGGAAGTGGCGGTGATTTATGGCGGGGCGGAAACCTTGGCGTTCTTTCGCGGATGGCTTTCCCCGGAGACACGGATCATCCCGCACGGTCCGAAACTCAGCGCGGCCTTCGTGTTCGCGGATCGCGAGGGCTTGGCGGCGGATCTGGCGGCGGACATCCTCCGCTACGGCCAGCGCGGCTGCCTCTCGGTGCGGGCGGTTTATGTGAAAGGGGATGTGGAATCTTTTTGTGGGAGACTTGCGGAGGCTTTGGGTAAGCGGGGGCGCCCGAAGATTGCCCCCGCCTTTTCGGAAGCCGGCGGCGTCCGCAACGCCCGCGAGCTGGCGCGTTTTCGCATCGCCAACGGAGCCGACGCATCCCTCCGCGAAAGCCCCGGTTCGGTGGATTGGACGGTCGTCCGCGATGGTGAAACGACCCTGCTCACTCCCGGCCCGGGCGGCGGGTTCGTGACGGTCATGCCCATGCCGGAGGAAATTTCCAAAGCAACCCTTGGCGTGGAAATCCATTTCCTCTCCACCGCCGTGGTCGAGCCGATCACCGAGGCGGCGCGGCTCGATGGGATCGCGCCACCGCGGATCTGTGCGGCGGGCAAGGCGCAGGAACCGGGGATTTTCTGGCACCCGGATGGAGAAATGCCGTTGGCGGGCCTTGTGCGCTGGCGCGATCTCGGATGATGCTCGAGCCATGTCCGAAGCCGCTATCGAAACCACCGGAACCGTCCTCGAGCGCAAGGGCGAGATCCTCTACCGCGTCGAGCTGATGAATGGAAAGGTCGTGCTCGGCCATCTTTCCAAAAAGCTGACCGACGCGGGAACCGAGTTTTCCGATGGCGCGGCGGTGCTGCTCGAAATGACGCCCTACGATTTCGATCAGGCGCGGATCCTCGGCGGCGCGTGACTCGGAAAATCTCCCGTTGCACCCTTCCGCTTCGCCGATATCCTACGCCATGACAACAAGCTGCCACGGGGAAAACTGCCGCGCCCAGCGCTGGATGCGGCTCGCCCTAATGCTCGGCGCGGCCTACCACGTGCTCTTCGCGGTCTGGACGAGCCTGTGGCCGTTCCATGGCTTCGACCTCCTAGGTATCCCCCGCCCCAATCATCCGATGCTCTGGCGCACGCTCGGCCTGATCTCTGGGTTCCTCGGTTTTGCCCTTTTCCTCGCCGCCTCCGATCCCATCCGCCACTGGCTCATCGTCCTGCTCGGCTTTGCGAAATCGGTGACCGCCACGGGGATCGTCGCCTTCTCCGTTTCCGCCAATACCCTCCCGGCCGCATCGCTTTTTTTCCTGATCCTCGATGACATCGCTTGGATCATCCCCTACGGCGCCATCCTCTGGGCCGCGCTCCGCGCCCACGCCGGCATCCCACCTTCCCGCAGCACCCCTTACTCCGTTGAGGACGCCGCCGAAATTTATCAACTTTCCACCGGCGAGACGCTCGCCGAGGCCTCGCGCGACCGTCCGCTAGTCCTCGTTTTCCTGCGCCACTTCGGCTGCACCTTCACCCGCCAGATCCTGCGTGGCCTCCAGGATCTGGAACAGCAGGCGAAACAGCAGGGCGCGACCCTGGTTCTCGTCCATATGCTGAAATCCGGCGAGGAAATCGGATACCTCGGCGACAATTCCGACGTATGCCGCATTGCCGATCCGCGCTGCGAGCTCTACCGCGCCTTCGGCCTCGGCAAGGGCGGCTTCATGGAACTCTTCGGCCCGCAGGTCTGGTGGCGGGGACTGATCGCGGTCATGAAGGGCTGTGGGGTCGGCCACCTTGCGGGCGACGGTCTCCAGATGCCCGGCGCTTTCGTGTTCCAGGACGGGACAATCATCTCTTCCCAGCCCGCCCACAGCGCCGCAGACCTCCCCAATCTGGCTTCACTTTTCGAAGACACGTCCCCCTCTTCACGCGCGATCCGGGTTCCATCCACCAAATGACTCCTCTCTCAGGAAAAACCTTTCTAGTCACGGGCGCTTCAAGCGGGATCGGGGCGGCTTTGTGCGGGCGGCTGCTGGGGCAGGGGGCGAACGTGCTGGGCGTCACGCGGCGGCCAGCGTTGTTGCATCCAGATGTTTCACCAATCGTAGCGGATCTCACCTCGCGCGAGGATGTCTCCGCGATCTTCACCCAACTCGGGAAAATTGACGGGCTGGTGAACTGCGCGGGCGTCGCCTACCTGTCCCGCATCACCGATGGCAACCCACAGGACTGGGAGGAAATGTGGCGCGTGAACGTGATGGCGCTGACGCTGTGCTGCCAGTTCTCGCTGAAACATTTCCCGAAAACGGGAGGCCGCATCGTCAACGTCTCCTCGATGTCCGGCCACCGCGTGCCGCCTACAGGCGGATTTTATGCGCCGACGAAATTCGCCGTCCGCGCGATCACCGATGCGCTGCGCTCGGAGCTGAAAGCGTCGCGCTCGCCCATCCAGGTCGCCTGCGTTTCGCCGGGCTTCGTCGATACCCCCCTGCTCGACAACTATTTCCGTGGCCGTGAGGATACGCTCTCGCAAACCCGCGCGGGGATGAAAATGCTCGAGCCGGAGGACGTGGCGCACGGCATCATGACGATCCTCACCGCTCCGCCGCATGTCGAGATCGGCGATATCCTGCTGCGCTCTTCGGATCAGATGGCTTAGGTTTTCTTCGCCCTCATTCGGTTGAGCGGGGTCTCGACGTATCTCCAGGAAGCCATCGTCAATCCCCAGGTGAGCACGGCGAAAAGCGCGATCCGAACCAAGGTTTGCGGCACGGTATCGGCGTAAGGTCCCCACCAGAGGAAAAACATGAGTTTCCCCAGGATGATGGGCGCGAGGTTGTGGTAGAGGTAGATGCCGTAGGACAGCAGGCCGACTTTTTGAAGGAATTGGGTTTCTAGGAACCTTCCCGCGAAATTGTTCCAGCCTATCGAGGCAGTCGCGATCACCCCGCACAGTCCCAGCGAAAGGACGGAACCAAAGAACGGCCCGATCCAGTGCGGTGGCAGGCCGAAGCGCGGGCCGAACTCGAGCACGGCATAAGTGCCGCAACCCGTGACCATGAGGAATTTCCAAAGCCGCGATGAAAGCGAAAAACCCCGGTGCACCGCCAGCGCCATGAGACCGCCGATACCGAAGAAATCGAACCAGCCCCAGCTCAGCTTGTGCGGCCAGATGAAGGGCGGCATGAAAAGATGTTCGTAATATCGCGACAGCGGAGCGATGGCCGCGAAAAGGAGCATCGCTACCACGAGCAAACGCCGCGGCACAAACCATACCAGCGCCGGCCAGAAGAGATAAAACTGCTGCTGGATTGCGATGGACCAAAAGTGCGAGGTGCCGTGCGGCCATTCGCCGAGTAGGGCGATGTGAAAATTGGTGAGGTAGAGGAGATACCAATGGATGTGGGGCCCGATCTTCGGCCCAAGGAAAACAAAGGCTACCGCCAGTGCCATATAATACGGCGCCATGATGCGCAGCCCGCGCCGCCACTGAAAATCCTTCCACGCCCGCCAACGCCAGCCCGATCCCAAGGCTTCCTGCTTGTCACGCGTGCGCAGCAGCGAGCCGGTGATGAGATATCCCGTGAGCACTAGGAAAAAGTAGAGACCCACTTCATAAGGCAGCCCAAGATTCCACGCCTCCGGCACCCAATGATCCCAGCAGATTCCCAGCATTGCGAGCGCGCGCAGACCATCGAGCTGGATGGCGCGGTTTCTTGCTGGGGTGATCATGGCGGGGTTTTAGTGGGCGAAAAAATCAATAACAGCCTACGCTCGCCGTCCTTGCACTAGTTCATGCGTTTCCCCGCTGTCAATCACCAACGCCCCGTATGCCTGGATCTTGCAGGACAATATGACCCACACCTATTGCATATGCTGCGCAGGAGACGCTTTGCCGTAAATTCATCCCCACCTAGAAATGTCCCACACGCTTCAGTCTCCAACTCCAAGGCTGGTCAGCTCCAAGAGAATTTTTTGCCATCCGCGCGCGCATCCGTGAAATCAAAGGTGCGGTGGCTCGCTGTCCGCATGCCCAACAACTAACTGCCTATCGGTGGAACCCTACTTACACAAAAAACCTTACACTCCCTCCTATGGGTGAAATGGAATTACTGTGGAAAAAGCCCTGCAATATACCAAAACACAAAATCTGCTCAGCGTTTACTCTGTGACCTCTACGCCTATGCGGTGAAAATCTTCGTTTGAACTTCGGATTTTAGGATAAATTTAGACTGATTGCCAAAAATAATTGCCGAAACCCCCGACAAAAGACTGGTACGACCGTTTGATGCATTCCATCATTGCGAATCTGCCGTCCGCGTCATCTGCCAGACCCTGAGAACTGCCCCATCGAAGAGATCGAGGCGGCCATGGACT
>CAMBQC010000031.1 GCA_945869855.1 Prosthecobacter debontii | reverse complement strand
CCCAGCCACCCGCCCCCGTTGAGGCTCCGATTCCCGCTGACGCTGCGGACGCGGACCTGGGCAACACGCTCATTAAGGAAAGCATCGAGCAACTCAAGCTTTCCGGCGATGACCTCGCCGACCTCTACCGCAAATACACCGGTCGCCGCGTGATCGTGGCATCCAGCGCCGCCGCCGCGGAATTCCGCTTCGTCCAGCCCGCCTCCCCGCAGGATCCCCTTACCTACCGCGAAGCCGCCGAGCTCCTGAAAAAGGCCGCCACCATCGAAAGCTTCATTTTCGTCCCAGCCGGAGACGGTTCGAAACTCGACTATCTCACCCTTGCCACCGCCGGCCTGAAGCCCACCGGAATCGGCGTGAAAGTTTATACAGAAAACGATGAACTGCCCGTGGGCGACGCCGTCATTTCCTACGTAATGCCGCTCCAATACATCAAGCCCGACGAGGCCGTCCGCACCTTCACCCAGATCATCGGCCAGTTCGGTGCCTTCGGCTCCATCGCCGCCGTGCCCAACGCCGCCTCCGTTGTCATCACAGAGAACACCTCTCTCATCCGCAAGCTCATCGACCTGAAAGCCCAGATCGACAAGCCCTCCTCGCAAGTCACCTCCCGTTTTATCAACGTGAAGTATGCGGATGTAACGGAACTCGCCACCACCCTCAACGAACTCCTAGGCCAGGAACAGGGTGCCAACGACACCGCAGGCATCCAGCGAACCCCAGATAACGCCGCCGACAGGAGCACCATTGATGCCGCACAAGCAGCAGGTATTGCCGGGAGCACGCCTTCCAGCGTGAACACCCCCGTCCAGATCATCCCCGATCCGCGCACGAACCGCATCTTCGGTATGGGTCGTCCCGTGGACCTGCTTTTCGTAGAAGGCCTTGTCCGCGAGTTCGACATCGCCACCGACCAACGAAATTTCCTTCGCCGCAAACTCGAATTCCTTTCCGTCGCAGATTTCCTCCCCATCGCGGGCGACGCCCTGACCCGCGCCTTCAACGGCACCGGAAGCGGCGGAGCACAAGGCGGTGGTGCGAATCTAGGGCAAGCCACGGGCGGCGGGAATAGACAAAACATCCAAAACACACAGAACAACCGCTCGCAGCAAGGTAACAACAGCCTGTTCAATGGCGGCGGCTTCAGCGGCGGCAGCGGTTCGTTCGGCGGCAGCGGCGGCGGTTCCTCAGGCTCACGCGGTAGCGCGCTTTCCGCTCCCGATGTTAACACCGCACCAGAGTCCCTCCTGATCGGTCGCACGCTTCTCGTAGCCGACAACATCACCAACTCCATCGTCGTGCAAGGCCCGCCGACCGCCGTTGAAATCATTGAGAACCTCCTCGATCAGGTCGATGTAAAGGCGGATCAAGTCATGATCTCCACCGTCTTCGGCCAGCTTTCACTGGGTAATTCCACCACAACTGGCATCGATTGGCTGCGCGCTTACCGAGGTAATGAAAACGGAGGTCTTGCCGGCTCCAGCATCACCGGTGGTCCCGTCAACAACGTGAATCCCACAAGCCTGCTAAATCCCTTCACTGGTATCGCCGGAGGTACTTTTCCCAATCAGACTGGACTTTCCCTTTATGGAAAAATCGGCAGTTCACTTGGGGCATATGTGAACCTACTCTCAACTTCAAGCGACTTCACCCTCCTCTCTCGCCCATCGATTTTTGTGAAAAACAACCAGATCGGAACAATATCCTCTGGTAAAAGAATCGCGATCCCCACGAGTTCCAACCAATTTAGTGGCAACGGGGTCTCTACCAATGTTGAATACCGTGATGTGGTATTGAAACTTGAAGTCATTCCACTGGTTAATTCGGAAAAAGAAATCACCTTACAAATTGCTCTTGTTAGCGATAGTGTCGGCAAATCTACACCTATCGAAGGATTAGGAGATATCCCTGAGATTAATACCCGGGAACTTCTCACAACCGTTACCGTTCCGAATAATCAGACTATCGTCCTCGGCGGACTCATCACCACTAACGACACGGAATCCGTCACCGGCATCCCTCTGCTAAGCGATATCCCCGGTCTCGGCCGCCTTTTCTCAACGAAAACCAAAGGTGTGGATCGCGACGAATTGATGATTTTCATTCAGCCCTCCATCGTGAATAGCGGTAGCACCCTCGACTACGTCCAAGCGGACATGGACTCGCGCTTTGATGTCTCCGACCCGGCCCGCAAGTTATCCGACGGATCCGTCCTGCCTCCCCTCGAGAAAATTGATGAAAAAGGATACTCCGCAGTCAACAACACCCCACCCGCCGCCGTTCCTGCTGCGGAGCAGCCTAAGGAGAAACGGTCGATCCGCCCGTTGCACCGCAAGTGATAGACGGCTCACTATCCTCAAACAGGGTAGCTTTTGAAAATGATGCCCGGTGTCAACAAGCACAGCACGGTAAGCACACGCAAGGTGTGCAGGCCGAAGCGCCCTCTAGTCCGGTTCAACACCTGAAGCAAAGCAGCACCAGTAAGGATACCGTAATAAAAAGGTCGCGCGGTCATTAGGTCATCCTGCACTGCGAATACCAAGGCCGCCGCCCCCAACAATGTCAGCGGCAGCGAGAGGGCGATCTCATCCATGGAACCCGACTCACCGTCGGCGGCGGGTTTACCGGAGCGTTCCCATAACTCCATCGCAGAGGATGCCAGCAGGCAGAGAACCGCGAAGCAAATGAACTCCCTGGAAAGCATGAGTTCCCGGACCCCCATACTGGGAAGATACACGTGCGCGGTCAACGCAGTTCCAAAAGCGAAGGCGACCCCGCCCATCGCATGCTGTGCATAGCCGATTTCATTCCCCTCTCGAGACGAAAACAAAGTGAGGGCAAAGTATCCAGCCACAAATACCGCACCCACCAGCAGATAGGTGTAAACGGAAAGCGGAAAGCTCATCACGGTCAGGGTGATTGCAAAAACACCTGCCATCATCGCCGCCACCTTGAGCGGCTTCTTGTGTGCCATCACGAAGGAAGTCTGGTGGGAGGACATCGATCCTTTCAGCAGTTTCATCGCGATCCGGATCGTCCAGACACCGAAACCCAGCGCCGCGTAGGCCTGCCACGGATGGTAATCCACACGCCATGTCTGCGCAAAAAGGAAGAGCCAGATGACCGCAATCAGCGGCGCATCCAAGCCCAACAAATTTAGATAAAGCCACCAAGGCCTGCACTCTTTCTCCACCGAGGAATCCTTGCCACGCAAGCCCCGGAACGCAAGCCCCGACTACATCACCGCCCTAACAAGGGGCGGAATCGGTGCGCCGATCGCCTCCGCTGTCGCGCGCAGAAGCTCCATTTCCTGATCCGCCACAACCCCATCGTCAGTGACTACCAAGCCGCACAAGCGCAGAATTTGTTGCTTCACCAGCGGCGTTGCCGCATCCATTTCCACAAGCGCATCCGATACCTCGGCCAGACCCGCCGTGGAACGTGGTAGCTCCCTGCCGGTATGTTCCCGGTATTCTGCCGCCGCCATCTCAATCGCCGTACCGCCACCCGCCAGCGCGGCGAATACCCCTAACAGATCCGCCAGTTCCCGTTCTAGATACTCGATTTTCGGATGACGCATCCTAGGCACCGGCTTCAGTCCGAGACCGACCAAGACGTGGCGCTCGATAACTTTCTGAAGCAAGAACTCAAACAAGTTCACCTCACCATCCACCTCGATCAGGGCTTGGCTGGCCTTGACGAAATCCTGCGCCTCAGGTGGGCTCATTTTGCGAAGCCACGAAAGCGAGAGATCGACGAGCGCCAGTTTTTTCGAGGAATCATATCCCTCCAACTCCTCGCTCCAGACAATCACCTGCGTGACCGTCTCCGAGTCCAAACCATTTTCCCCCAGAATCCGCTTCGCCGTTTCCCGCCCATCGTGATCCGCTGCAACCAGTAAACCGAGCAGAAGCGTCTTCGCCTCCTGTTTTGAAAATGTGGTCACCTTACCTACCCTTAGATCCTCACGGATCGCCGCGCCCACATGGCTATTGAGCCTCACGCTTTCACCCAGCGAATCCACACTAACCCGTGACGCCGTCTGCTCCAACGAACCCGAGAAACCTATCGAGCCTGAAAACTCCTCCACACGCACCGAATCGGCCATGCCTTGCAGCATCTCGCCGTTCCACTGAGGATCGATGGCCTTGATCCGTTTATCCAATGGCGGATGCGTCGCCATCAGCGAGCTGAACCCACTGCCCGCGAAAAACATATGCCGCGCCTCCATCGCTTTCGGCGTGCGGATCGTGCCATGCTCCGAATAACCGCCGATTTTTTTCAACGCTCCCGCGATGCCTTCCGCCTGCCTCGTAAACTGCACCGCCGAGGCATCTGCCAGATACTCGCGCTGCCGGGAAATCGCCGCCTGCAGCATCCTTGCAAAAAGCACCCCGATCGATCCCACCAACCACACCGCCAACCCTACCGCAACGATCGCAAGAACTATAACATCGCCCTTCGAGTCCCGAGATCCACGCATGAAACGCAACGATTCCACCATGATGCGCCCGAGCATGGAAAGCATTACCAACCCGAAGATCCAGCCCATCAGCCGCATGTTGAGCTTCATGTCGCCGTTGAGAATATGGCTGAACTCGTGCGCCACCACGCCTTGCAGCTCGGAGCGCGTTAGGCGATCCAGAGTCCCGCGCGTGACACCGATCACGGCGTTGGCCGGATCGGTTCCGGCAGCGAAAGCGTTGATGCCCTGCTCCTCGTCCATGATCCACACCCCGGGCACCGGCACACCCGAGGCAATGGCCATTTCCTCCACCACATTGAGCAAGCGTCGTTCTGGAAGATCCGTAGTGGTAGGCTCCACCGGCCTGCCGCCGAGGCTCTGCGCGACCACTTTTCCGCCCGCTGAAAGCTGCGCCAGCTTCACCCAGCTCCCTGTCATGACCACCCCGCCCACCAGCGCACTCACCCAAGCAAAGATTTCCGGGTTCCACCAATTGAGCTGCACGGCATCCGTTGTCTGATAGATGTCCTGCGGGTTCGGTTGAACGAACACCATCAAAACCGTGGCCAGCAGATACATTACCACGATGACACCGATCACGGAAAGGATGAACCACCACACCAAGGAGCGGCTGGATTTCCGCGCCCGCTCCTGTGCCTCGAAGAAGTTCATCTACGGGAAACGTGGTAGGTCAGAACTGTATCTTCGGAGCCTCGCGCTCGGCGGGCGAATCGATCTCGAAAAGCGCCGCCTCGGAGAAACCGAAGATCCCCGCGAAGAGGTTGTTTGGGAAAACCTCGCGCTTGTTGTTGTAGGCAAGCACCGAGTCATTGTAGGCCTGACGGGAAAAGGCGACCTTGTTCTCGGTCGTCGTCAGTTCCTCAGTGAGCTGCATCATGTTCTGGTTTGCCTTTAGGTCGGGATACGCCTCGGACACCGCGAATAGCCTGCCGAGTACGCCGCCCAACCCGGTCTCCGCCGCACCCAGTTTCTGCAAAGCCGCCGCATCACCGGGATTCGCCGCCGCCGCCTGCCTCGCACTTTCTGCCCCGTTTCGCGCCGCGATCACCGCCTCCAGCGTGCCGCTTTCATGCGCCATGTAAGCCTTCGCAGTTTCCACCAAGTTCGGGATGAGATCGTGCCTGCGCTTCAACTGCACGTCGATCTGCGAGAACGCATTCCTGAACATGTTCCGCAGTTTCACGAGACCATTGTAAACGCCGATCGCGTAGATCCCGATCAGGGCGAGAAGCCCAACCACCACCACTATCAATGTAATCATTCCCGTTTTTATCATGACTGAAAAATGGACAACGGAACACCACTATGCAAGCCGCGTTTGAGACATCCGAAAACTTGACAAATATCCTTTGTGCTCCTATTTTGGCGCACATGAGAACTGCGACCGTCCGTGACCTCAGGAACCGCTACAGCAGCCTGCTTGACTGGATCGGTGCTGGCGAGGAGATCATCATCACGAGAAGGGGAAAGACCATCGCGCGGCTTGTCCCCGAACAAGCTCAGACCACCGAAAGCGTGGACTGGGCACAAAGCCCAGCCGTAAAGCGCAAGCGAACAAAGGCTACCGCCCTGACAGCGGAGCAGGCATCCACGATCATCCGTGAAGCGTCCGGAAAATGGTAATCTGCGCCGACACGAGTTTCCTATTCTCGCTGTATGGGAACGACGCACACACGCCACGCGCCTTGGCTTGGGTGAAATCACGGCGCACTCCCATCACCGTGACAGTGCTAGGCGAATACGAACTGGCCAACGCCCTACGCTTCGCGGAGTTCCGCAAATTCATCGCACAAGGCGAGGCCGCCTTGTGGTGGGCGCAGTTCGAGGCGGATCGCTCCGCCGGGAGACTCATCCTGTCCGTCTGCAATATTGCCGATGTGATCAGAGAAGCCAATCGACTGTCGGCTACGCACACCTTGGTAGGCGGTCATCGTGGTTTTGATATCCTCCACGTGGCCTCCGCTCTGCGACTGGGGGCGAAACACTTCCTTACCTTCGATGACAACCAACGGAAATTATCCGTGGCGGAGGGGATGGCCGTCCCACTGTAACTCACCGCCAAATCCATCAGCCAAGGCATTGACTCCCATGCGGCGATGCGGACATTCTCCCGCTTCTCCACCCCACCTCTGAAACCTTGACCCACATCGCGATCATCATGGACGGCAACGGCCGTTGGGCAAAGGAACGCGGACTGCCCCGCGCCGAAGGTCATCGTGCTGGAGCGGAATCCGTGCGTGAGGTGATGGACACCTGCAAGGAACTCGGTGTGAAATACCTCACACTCTACGCCTTTTCCTCGGAAAACTGGAACCGTCCCGAAGCCGAGATCGAGGCGCTGATGGCCTTGCTCGACCGCTTCCTCGACGAGAAGGCGGAGGAACTCGACAAACAGAACGTCCGCCTCCAAGCCATCGGCCAGATCGATCGCCTGCCCGCCTCCACTCGCGAGCGCCTCGCCCGCATCCAGGAGCATACCAAGGGCAACGACTCCATGACCCTCGTACTCGCGCTTTCCTACGGAGCCCGCGAGGAAATCACCGCCGCCGCCCGCACGATCGCTGAGGCCGCCATCGCGGGAACGGTTTCACCGGAGGATATCACCACAGATTTTTTCGCGCGATACCTCTACACCGCCGGCATCCCCGATCCCGACCTCCTGATCCGCACCTCCGGCGAGATGCGCATCTCCAATTTCCTGCTCTGGCAGATCTCCTATTCGGAAATCGTCATCGTGAAAAAAATGTGGCCCGACTTCCGCCAGGGCGACCTTATCGCTGCCGTCGAGGAATACAAAAGACGCCACCGCAGATTCGGGTCTCTGTGAGAAATTCTTCCAATCTGTGTCACCTGTGGGGTTATAAGGTTCCTCATCGTAATTTTTTTACCAAGAAACGTTATGAGTAAACAGGGTGGTGAAAGCATAATGCGCGCCTGCATCAGACTGTGCACCCATACACCAAGTTGCGCTCGCTCCGCACATTCCACCCGGGATACATTCATCGCAGCGGCTAGGGTCACCTACGCGTGATTGCGGTTGTGCAGCTATTTGCACACGGCTTGGGCGTTTCCTTCTGGTCAAGCTCGGCATGATCCGCATCCTTGCCGAGAGGGAAATCATGCTCTTTTTTGAAAGTTGAATTTTGAAATTTGAATTTTAATGCTCCGTCTCCCCTTCCGTTCCCGCGTCTGGCGCGGTGCCGCCGGTGAATTCGCCGGCTCCGGCACTGGGGCATCCATGGACTTCCAGGATCACCGCGCCTACTCGCCGGGGGACGATCCGCGCCACATCAACTGGCAGGCCTACGCCCGCACCGGGCAGTATTCCATGAAGCTTTTCCGCGAGGAGATCCGCCCGGTGGTCGACCTCATCCTCGACGCCTCGTCCTCGATGTTTTTCTCCCCGGAAAAGGCAGGTAGAACGGCGGAGTTGCTAAACTTCCTCACCCACTCCTCACTCACAGCCGGAGCTTCCGTCCGCATCTATGCGATGTCCGGCGACAAGCAGCTCGCCATCGATCCCATGACCCTGAAGTTGAATCGCTGGCAGGCAGATATCGCCGCGCTTACACCCACGAACCCTTCCTCGCCGCCAGAGATCCACCGCATTTCGTTGCGCTCCCATGCCCTCCGCGTCTTTCTCTCCGACCTGCTTTTCCCCGCCGATCCCAACCCCATCCTCCGCGCCCTCGGCCAAAAGCAGGGCACGCCCATCCTCTTCGCTCCTTTCACCGATACTGAGGCGAATCCCGAGTGGGCAGGCAACTACGATTTCATCGACGCCGAGCTGCACACCCGCCACCCGCACCGCATCGAGCCCGCCACCCTCCGCCGCTACCGCGAGGCCTACGCCGCCCATTTTAACCTCTGGAAAGACGCCGCCATCCGCCACCAAGCCCCCCTCGCCCGCATCCCCTGCGCCACTGAGCTCATGGCCGCCCTCTACCAGCACGCGCTGCCGGTAAAAGCGCTGGAGACAACAAAGTGACGTAATCCAGAAATCCAACCACAGATAAACAGGATAAACGCAGATAAAGAAAGAGATGTTCTGATCGGGATTTTCATAAGTCTCTTAAAATTAGCGTCCATTCGCGTTCATTCGCGGTTCGATTTTTCCTTCTAGACTCATGTTCGCGAACCCCCTCGGTCTCCTCAGCCTGCTCGCCATACCGGCGATCCTAGCGATCCATTTCCTGCAGCGGAAATCGATCACCCTGCCGGTCTCGACGCTGTTCCTGTTAGATCGCACGCAGCGCGAGGCGACCTCCGGGCGGCGCTTCGAGCGGCTCATCCCTTCAATCCCTCTGTGGATGCAGCTCCTCGCCGTGTTGCTGTTGGCGTGGCTGCTTTCCGAGCCGCGTTTCAAAAAAGAGAACTCCGTGCAGCGCGTCGCCATCGTGGTGGACGGCTCCGCTTCGATGACCGTTTTCAAAAAGGAAGCCGTCGCTGCCCTGAAGGAAATGGTGCCGAAGCTCCAGGGCAGCGCGACCGCGATGGAGCTGACCCTACTGCCTTCCACGCCGGGCGCGGACAGGCTTTACGCGGGCACATCGGTGGAGGAAATGCTCGCCGCCCTCGACGGCTTCACGCCGGACGGCGGACTGCTGGATCCCTCGTATTCGTTGCGGCTCGCGCGCTCCATCGTCTCGAAGGACGGGATCGTGCTCTTCCTCACCGACACGCCCGCCGAGGCACTGCCTTACGATTCGCAGCTCGTCTCCGTCGGCAGGCCGCTGGGGAACGTCGGTTTCACGGGGGTCAGCTTCGCGGAAAAGGAAGGCGCGCTCATTTGGCAGGCGATCATCCGGAATTACGGCGATGAGCCAATGAAGCGGTCGTGGTCGCTGAAAACGAAGACCTCCGCCACCGAGCCGCGCGAATTCGAGATCGGAGCGAAGTCATTTGTCACGATCCAGGCCGCGTTTCCCATGGACGCGGAGGACGTCCGCATCGCGCTTTCGCCGGATGATTTCACGCTCGATGACACCATGCCCGTGATCGCGCCGCGTCCGAAGGCGCTGGAGCTTTACACCGCCACCTCCGCCCCTTTCCGGGATCTCACCGACAAGCTCCTCCGCTCCCTCGCCACCACCCGCCCCAGCAACGACGCCGCCACCTCCGACCTCGCCATCACCAGCTACGATCCGCTCGATCCCTCGCTGCCGGAAAGCAACGCGATCCTTTTTGTGGAGGACCCCACCTCCGTCGGGAAATACCTCAAGGGCGGCATCCTCGCCGAGGCGCATCCGCTCATGGACGGCATCAACTGGCAGTCCCTCCTCGTCCGCGAAACCCTCCAACTCCCCCGCCAGCCCAACGACCGAGTAATCCTCTGGCAGGAGAAACGCCCGCTCATTTTCCTCCGCGAGAACGGCGACAAGCGCATCCTCTGCTTCAACTTCGACCTCCGCCTCTCCAACGCCACCCAGCAACCCGCCTTCATCATCCTCCTCCACCGCTTCGCCGAAACGATCCGCTCCGGAAAGGTCACTTATCACGCGCTGAATTTAGAAACCGGCCAGCCGATCCGCATTGCCGCCGCCCCCGACCTCACCGTGAAAGCCACCGCCTCCGATGTCTCGGGGAAAAGCACGCCCGCCCCCCCATCCGGCCGCGCCCCTTCCCTCCCCGGTTTCCTAACTGTTTCCCAGGGCGAGACTCTCCTCCTCCAAGCCGCCGTCCACTTCGCCGACACCCGCGAGGCCGATCTCTCCGCCTGCGCCCCCACAGAAACCGAACCCCTCGCCAACATCGCCACCCTAGAGATGCACACCGCGCCCGATCCCCTCTCGAGGATCTGGGTGCTTGTGCTGCTTGCGGCGCTACTCGTCGCATGGCACTTCACCGCGCCTAAGGAAAGGGCAATCATAAACGCTTGACCGAAACCCGACCCAGCGAATTGGACACGGTGCTAAAAAAACATGATCGGGATTGAAAAGAACCGGATGGTTGCACGTAATACTCATGGTAAAATCGATCTGAACCTACACACAACCCCGCCCACTTATTCCCGAGGAACCATGGATAAGCTAAATGCCTGCCTTTTCGCTGTCTTGCCGATGGCGACATTCACGTTGTCTTCCTCTGCGCACGCCTCAAGCCCCAGCTTCAACCGAGACATCCGCCCCATACTTTCCGAAAACTGCTTCCTCTGCCACGGCCAAGATCCCGAGCACCGCGGCGGCGACCTCCGCCTCGACATCCGCGAGGACGCCATCGCCGCACGGGATGAAGGCCCCGCCATCATCCCCGGCGATCCGAAGAACAGCGCGATCATCAAGCGCATCATCTCCAAGGATCCCGACATGGTGATGCCTCAGCCCAAAGCGCACATGGCGGCGATGAGCGCGGCACAGATTGCCAAGCTGGAGAAATGGATCGAGAACGGCGCGGAATACGAACCGCACTGGGCATTCGTCACCCCTCGGAAAACCGAGACCTCCGCCGCGAATCCCGTAGATCACTTCGTCGCAGAACGCCTCAAAACGGATGGTATTAAAGCCGCTCCGCTCGCGGATGATCACACTCTTATCCGCCGGCTTTATCTCGATCTAACAGGTCTCCCCCCTACGCCGCAGGAAATCGATACTTACCTCGCCGACACCGCCCCCGACCGCTGGGAAAAACTCATCAACCGCCTGATGGACTCACCCCATTTCGCCGAGCGCATGGCGCTGCCTTGGCTCGACGGCGCGCGCTACTCCGACACCCACGGCTACTCCATCGACGACCACCGCGACATGTGGGCGTGGCGCGATTGGGTGATCAACGCTTTTCAAAAAAACCAACCTTACGACCAGTTCGTGCGCGAGCAAATCGCCGGCGACCTCATCCCCGGAGCGACACCGGATCAGATCGCGGCCACCGGTTTCCTCCGCAACAGCATGAACACCCACGAGGGCGGCACCATCGCCGAGGAATACCGCGTCAACTACACGGTCGATAAGGTCGATGCCGTTTCCACCTCCATCCTCGGCCTGACGATGAAATGCGCCCAGTGCCACGACCACAAATACGACCCGATCTCGCAGAAGGAATTTTTCCAGATGTATGCCTTTTTCAACACCTCCTCGGAGTCCGGAAAAGGTGCCACCAACGCCAGCTCGCCGCCGGTGATGAACTACAAATCCCCGCTCGGAGACGGCGGGATGCAACAGCTCAGGGATCGCGTCGCGGAGCTCGAAGCGCTCAAGGCCAACCCGCCGCCGCAACTCGCCTCGCGGATGGAAAACGCGTCCAAGGCCATTGATGTGGAAATCAAGGTGCTGAAACGCGATATCGACCGCGGCCACACCTCTGTGATGGTGATGGATCACAAACCCGAGCTGCGCAAAACCCACATCCTCATCCGCGGTGCCTACGACCAACACGGCGACGAAGTAAGCGCCGGAGTCCCCGCCGTCCTGCCGCCGATGGAAGCCAGCGCGAGCCCCACGCGCCTCGAACTCGCAAACTGGATCACTCGTCCAGACCATCCGCTCACCGCACGTGTCGCCGTGAACCGCATGTGGCAGATGGTTTTCGGACGCGGCATGGTGGAAACCGCCGGTGATTTCGGAAACCAGGGCTCATGGCCCACCCACCCGGAGCTGTTGGATTGGTTGGCGGTCGATTTCATTGAGCACGGCTGGGACATGCGCTATTTGTTGAAAACGATCCTCACCTCGGAAACCTATCGCCGCTCCGCAGCCTCCACGCCGGAGCACTTGGAGAAAGATCCACGCAACGAACTTCTCGCCCGCTCGCCACGCACCCGCCTGCCTGCTGAGGTCATCCGTGACCAAGCACTCGCAGTAAGCGGCTTGCTCAACCCCGCCATCGGCGGCCCCGGAGTCCATCCGCCGCAGCATGATCTATGGAGCGAGATCAGCCACTTCGGCTACAACCCGCCGTTCACTGCACAGATTTTCCTACCGGGGCGCGATGCATCGACTCTCCGCCGCAGTATTTACACCTTCTGGAAACGCACCTCACCACCGCCAGTGCTCACCCTTTTCGATGCCCCGACGCGAGAGACTTGCGCGGTCGTCCGCAATGCCACAAACACGCCCTTGCAAGCCTTGGTCGTGATGAACGAGCCGCAGTTTATAGCAGCAAGTGTGGCTCTCGGAAAACGCATGCTCGCGGAGGGCGGCGCGTCCTCCACCTCGCGCCTTACGCACGGCTTCCGCTTAGTCACCGGTCGTAATCCGGAGGCGAACGAGATGAAACTGTTAGAAAAAGCCCTCGCCCGCCACCTCGAACGTTTCACCACTGGCGCAGCTGATGCGCAAACGCTCGCCGGCACCCCAGAACAAGCCGCCTACGCCATGCTCGGCTCCACCCTCATCAACCTCGACGAATTCATCAACCGCCCATGAACCCTATCGAACAATACAGCAACGCCCACTCACGCCGCAGTTTTCTCGGCCTCACCGGGCTCGGCATCGGCGCAATGGCCGCCCGTTCCCTGCTCGCCGCCGATGCGAAATCACTGGTAGGCGCCGGTGCCCCCGCTCCCTCCCATTTCGCGCCAAGTGCGAAGCGTGTCATCTACCTTTTCCAATCCGGTGGCCCATCACACATCGACCTCTTCGATTACAAGCCGCACCTCGAGAAAGTCCACGGCCAAGATCTCCCCGACTCCGTCCGCAAAGGCCAGCGCCTCACCGGTATGACCTCTGGCCAGAAAAATTTACCTGTATGCAAAAGCCTCGCCCGCTTCGAGCAGCGTGGCGAGAGCGGCCAATGGATCAGCGACCTATTGCCTTACACTAGCAAGGTGGCTGATCACATCGCGGTGATCCGCTCGATGCACACCGAGGCGATCAACCACGACCCCGGCATCACCTTCATCAACACCGGCTCGCAGTTCCCCGGCAACCCGAGCATGGGTTCGTGGGTTTCCTACGGCCTCGGCAGCATGAACGAAAACCTGCCGTCCTATGTCGTCCTCGTTTCCCAGGGCACCGGCAAAAACCCCGGCCAGCCGATTTTCTCCCGCCTCTGGGGCAGCGGCTTCCTGCCCTCCAACCACCAAGGCGTGCAGTTTCGCAGCAGCGCCGACCCCGTGCTTTACCTCAACGACCCCGCCGGAATGAATCGCGGCGACCGCCGCGCGATGCTCGACGATCTCTCCGCCCTCAACCACATCCGCCACGACGAGATGTCGGATCCGGAAATCCTCACCCGCATCAGCCAGTACGAAATGGCCTTCCGCATGCAGACCTCCGCCCCGGAGCTGGCGGATCTTTCCGATGAGCCGGACTGGGTCTTCGATCTTTATGGCCCGGAATCACGTACCCCAGGAACCTTCGCCTACAACTGCCTCCTCGCCCGCCGCATGGCCGAGCGCGGCGTACGTTTCACCCAACTCTTTCACCGTGGCTGGGATAACCACGACAACCTCCCAACCCACCTCGCCAACCAGTGCCGCGACACCGACCAGCCCACTGCAGCGCTCATCACCGACCTCCAACAGCGCGGATTATTAGAAGACACACTCATCATTTGGGGCGGCGAGTTTGGGCGCACCGTCTATAGCCAGGGTCAGCTCGGCTCCGGCCGCGATCACCACGGGCGCTGCTTCAGCACCTGGGTCGCTGGCGGCGGAGTGAAAGGCGGAGTCAGCTACGGCGCGACCGATGATTACTCCTACAACATCGTCGAAAACCCCGTCCACATCCGCGATCTTAACGCCACTATCCTCCATTGCCTCGGCATGGATCACAACCGCTTCACCTTCCGCTTCCAAGGCCTCAACCACAAGCCCACCGGCGTGGAACCCGCGAAGGTCGTGAAGGGGATATTGGCTTAGGTTTTGCGATCCGAAAATTACGGGTTGCCGCTGGTTTGGCGGGAGCATAAGAATCCCCGCTCATTAATGTCCAACCTTTCCACCCAACTCACCGACCGCTCCCACCCGCTCCACATCCATCTAATCGGCGTCGCGGGCTCCGGCATGAGCGGACTCGCCCTCCTACTGCTCGGCATGAGGCATAAAGTTTCCGGCTGCGATCGTGTAACCACTTCGGAAACAGATCGCATGCAAGGCCTCGGCCTGCTTTTTTCCTGCCCGCAAACAAAAGACTCCGGCGCGGGCGCGGATCTCGTCGTCTACTCCTCCGCGATCCGCCCTGGCAACCCCGCCTACGACGCAGCGGTGAAAGCCGGTGTCACCATGATCCGTCGCGCGGAATGCCTCGCCGCCATCCTCCACACTAAGGCGGGCATCGTCATTTCCGGCACTCACGGGAAAACCACCACATCCTCGATGACCGCCCATATCCTCCGCGAGTGTGGGCAAAAGCCTTCGTATTACGTCGGCGCGGAAATCCCCATCCTCGGCGCGAACGCCCGCTGGGAGGAGGAAGGACGCTCCATGGTTGCCGAAGGCGATGAATCCGACGGCACCCTTGCCCTTTACCGCCCCGAGCATTCCGTGATCCTCAACATCGAGGCCGAGCACCTCGATTTCTACCGCGACCTCGACCACATCAAGGAGATCTTCACCCAGCTCGCCGACCAAACTACGGGAAAGATAGTATATTGCGCCGAGGATCCCGTCGCCCACGAGATCTGCTCCCTACGCGCGAACGCCCTTTCCTACGGTTGGGAAAGTTCTTCGGAAAAAACGAACTACACCGCCTCCGGCATCCGCGACCTCAAAGGCTCGTCCGCCTTTGAGGTGAAAAAGGACGGCAAGGTTCTCGGCGACATCGAGCTCGCGATCCCCGGCGAGCACAACATCCTCAACGCCCTCGCCGCCATCGCCATCGCAGACCAATGCGGCGCGGAGTTTTCCCTGATCGCCCGCGCGCTGTCCTCCTTCGCCGGGGCCAAGCGCCGTTTCGAAACAAAGTATCTTTCACCCCCATACCGCATCGTCGATGATTACGGCCACCACCCCACCGAGCTCGCCGCCACGCTGCAGACCGCTCGTTCCCTGAAACCCTCGCGCCTTGTCGTGCTGTTCCAACCTCACCGCTACACCCGCACCCAGGCGCTCGCCGATGATTTCGGGAAAGTCCTGCAAGCCGCCGATCTCGTCTTCATCAGCGATGTCTATCCGGCCTCCGAGCCGCTCATCCCCGGCATCACCGGCCAGACTTTGGTCGATGCCATGAAAGCCCACGGCGACATCCCCGCGAAATTCCTCCCCGATCTCGCCACCGCCCACCACGCCGTCGGCAACGCCCTCGAACCCGGCGACCTCCTCATCACCCTCGGCGCGGGCAACGTCCACGAAGTCGGCACCCGCATCGCCGCCGACCTGAAAATACTCGACGAAATGCGCGCCCTCATGCCGCCCGGGGAAATCGACGGCAAACTCTACGAGCCGATGCGCAAACATACTACACTCTTAGTAGGTGGCCCCGCGCAATACTGGATCGAGCCGCATTCCTTCTTCGCCTTCTCCTTCCTCCTCGATTACTGCCGCGGACGCGGCATACCCATTCGCGTCGTCGGCCGCGGATCGAACCTCCTTGTCCGCGACGGCGGCATCCGCGGCGCCGTCATCCATCCCACCGGCGGCGCGTTTTCCGAGCTGACCATCGACGCGAAGGGACAAGTCACCGCCGGGGTCGGAGTGCGCTTGAAAAAGCTCGCCTCCTATGCCGGCGCGCATGGGATAGGCGGCTTCGAGTGGATGGAGGGCATACCCGGCAACGTCGGCGGCGCATTGCGGATGAACGCGGGCGCAATGGGTATCGATACCTTCGATCAAGTTGTGCGCGTCACCTTCCTTGATGAGGACGGCGTGATTCGCACCCGAGAGCGCGAGGAAATCGTAGCTGACTACCGCAATGTCCGCGTATTGCGCCGGAACTTCGCCTTGCAGGCCGTCTTCAAGGGGAAACCCGACAGCCACGAAAACATCAAACAGCGTTGGCAGGAATCGCGCGACAAGCGCAAGTACACCCAACCCGTCGCCGCCTCCGCCGGTTGCACCTTCAAGAACCCGGAGGTAATCCCCGCCGGCCGCCTCATCGACTCTCTCGGACTCAAAGGCACCACCATCGGTCAGGCCGCCGTCTCAGAGGCCCACGCAAATTTCATCGTCAACAACGGCAAGGCCACCGCCGCCGACATCCTGAAACTCATCGAATCCATCACGAAAACCGCCAAGGAAGAACGCGGCGTAACCCTCGAAACCGAAGTCAAAATCATCGGCGAGGATGAAATCTCATTTTAAGGCTTGATCCAACCGAAACCCGCACCGCCAATCCGGGCGTGTTGATGTCCCCGCACATCCGTGATTCGGGTTTTCCGCCAACCGGTTCTGTCGAATGGTATGGCGGCTGTTTTTTCCACAGGACGAACCTGTCTTCCTTAAAATTTGGATTTTGAATTTCAGATTTTCGATTCAGCCTAATAGCCATGTCGCAACGCAGAGGGATTTTGCTGGTGGTCTCCGGACCGTCGGGTTCGGGGAAAACCACGCTGTGCAGGCGCTTGTCGGATGAGGGCGAGGCCGCCTATTCCGTTTCCTGCACCACCCGCAGCGCGCGCCCAGGCGAGGTAGACGGACGGGATTACCATTTCCTGAGCCGGGAGTCGTTTCTCGCAAGACGCGCTGCCGGGGAGTTCCTGGAAAGCGCGGAAGTCCACGGCAATCTTTACGGCACGCTGAAATCCGAGGTCACCGGACGCCTCTCGCAAGGAGCCGATGTGGTGATGGATCTCGATGTGCAGGGAGCAGCCCAAGTGCGTGGCTGCGCGGACGAGGAGATCCGCCTCAGCGCCGTCGATCTCTTTGTGATGCCCGCCAGCGATGAGGAACTTTATGCCCGCCTGTCAGGCCGCGGTACGGACAGCGCCGAGGTCATCGCGCTGCGGATGACAAACGCCTTGGAGGAAATGCGCCATTGGCGGGAATACACCTACCGCCTGCTCTCCGGCTCACGCGAGGAGGATTACGCACGCTTCAGATCCCTCATCACCGCCGAGCGGATGCGCGTCAGCCGCCTGGCGTAGGGCTGACATGCTCCAGGAACCAATGCGCCATCGCGGCGTAGACGGGAAAGTCCGTGACGAGGACGTTGTTGTGCTCCGCTCCGGGAACCCCAAGCCAGCGCTTTTTCGTATCCTCCGGAAACGCTTCGAAAAGCACTTTGCCGGAAGCCGTCGGCACCATCCTGTCCTCATCGCCATGGATCACGAGGGTGGGGATGCGGACTTGCCGGGCCTTGTCCGATGAATTGATCTCGGAAAGGTGGATTCCGGTTCTCCATTCGTAAACCAGTCCGGCGGGCTTGCTCACGGCGGCTCCAAAGGTGGGGCCGAGCAGGCTGTTAGCCTGTCCGCGGATCACGGTCTCGAGTTTATCAAAACTGGAGACGATCACCATCGCGCCGAACGGTGAGCCATCGAGCGCCGCCGTATGGATCGCCTCCGCCCCGCCCATCGACTGCCCGAGAATCGCGCAAGGCTGCCCTGTGAAACCGAATTTTGCTTCCGCTTCGCCGTAACATTTCAGGATCATCGGAGCCTCCAGAACCCCGTATGTCGTGAAGGGCTCGGGATTCGCGCCGTGCCCCGGCAGGTCGGGGATCACGCATCGGAAGCCGACCGCACAAAACCGCTCCGCCACCGCCAGGTAGTTTTCCTTGATCCCGCTACGCCCGTGTAGAATCAGCAACGTGCCGATGACCTCCCCCGCCGGTTTCAGGGAAATCCCTTGCCCGGCGAGCTGTTCGCGGATGATCCCCGCCTTCCTGGAAAGCTCATCCACATGCTCCGGCGTACAAACCAGGCAGGGCATTCCGTCCGAGGAAACGAATTTTCCCACCACAAAGCCGGCCTTCTTGCTCCCGTCGAAGTAAGGCAGGTGCGGCGCGCCAGCCGACCTCCGCGAAGGCGCCGCGATCTCCTTCGCACACCACCAAACGAGGGTAAGATAAAGGATCACCGTGACCAGCGCGGTTCCGGTGCCCAGCCGCAGCAACCGCTTCCTGAGGGTGGCGGGGATCTTCCGTAGGGTAGTCATCGGAGGAAACTACGGTTCCATGGTATGCATTTGTTTCGCCGGATTTCCTGCTTCCAAGACCGGGTTTCCCGCCGCATGGAAAGATGCTGCCAGCCCGCCCGCGCCGCACTCCATGCTGACATTGATTCGACCTTGGCCATGAAGTTGATCCGGTCGGAGGTGCGCTTGGTTGGAAAGGGGATGTCCGCCGCTAGCAGTTGGATTGTAAAGGGCGACTGGAAGTCCCCCGGACGCACTGGGACTGCAAGTCCCAGCCACGGGCATCAGCCACCCCTTGCCATCCCACACGAAACCGTGTGGAGTTCCCCCGCATGGGTTTTGATTATCCGGAAAGTTTCCTGCTGCTGCCGATCCTCGCGCTGCTGGGGTGGTTTTGGCCGCGGCTGGGCTTGTTCCGTCCGCTGAGGGCGATCATCGCGATTCTTGCGGTGACGATGATTGCGGGGCCGCGGCTCCAGATGCAGGAAAACTCGCTGGATCTGATCGTTCTGTTAGATCGCTCCGAATCGACGGAAGACCTCATCGACAAGGGGCTGCCGGAGTGGACGCGCTTGTTGGAGAACGCGAAGCCGGGCAGGAAAGACACCCTGCGTTTCGTGAACTTTGCGGCGGAGGTGGCGGACGCGGGGATCGACGGCTCGTCATTTACTGGTTCCCGCAAGCTCACGAAAACAGGGCTCGCCGTCTCCAACGTGATGGCGCAGGTGGACGGGAAACGCCCGACGCGCGTTCTGCTTTTCACCGACGGCTACTCCACCGAACCGCTCACCGAGGCAGCGGCGCAGCTCGGAAAACGCGGCGTGCCCCTCGATTTCCGCCTGATCCGGGACGAGACCACGCGCGATCTGCGCTTGGCGCGGCTTTCCTTTCCCGAGCGCGTGCAGGTGGGCGAGCCGTTCCTGATCTCCGTGCTTTTGCGCGGCAACGAGGACGGAAAGGTGCCGCTGATCCTGCGCCGCAACGGCCAGACGCTCGTCGAGACCGAGGTGGAGGTAAAGGACGGCACGGCCACGGCGGAGTTCACGGACAGGATCGCGAGGGTGGGCTCCTACGAATACGACGCAGAAATCCGACCGGAAAAAGATGCACACCCGGGCAACAACCGGATGAAACGCTGGATCGAGATCACCGGCGGGCCACGGCTGTTGCTAGTCA
>CAMBQC010000030.1 GCA_945869855.1 Prosthecobacter debontii | reverse complement strand
ATCGCCGCCCTCCTCACCGATCTCGAGCAGCGCGGCATGTTGGAGGAAACCCTCGTCGTCTGGGGCGGCGAGTTCGGCCGCACCTCCATGCAGGAAAACCGCGGCGGCGGCGTGAAACCCGGCATCTCCTACGGCGAAACCGACGACATGGGCTACCACTGCGCCAAAGACCCCATCCACATCCGCGACCTCCACGCCACCATGCTGAAACTCTTCGGCTTCGACGCGAAACGCCTCTCCTACCCCTTCCAAGGCCTCGACCAGAAACTCATCGGCGTGAAACCCGCCAAGGTCGTCGAGGGCATCCTCGCGTAAAGTGACGGCGGATTTCCTCCTTGAGCCGAACCCGAAATGTCTACATCATGCAGACATGAAAGCCTCGATCCTGGAACTCCGCTACAAGATGAAAGACGTCCTCCGCGCCTTGGAGCGGAAAGAGCAGGTCACCATCCTTTACCGGGGCAAGGTGAAGGGAACCATTACACCCGCCGACTCCACCACGGAGACGACCGCGCGCAAACACCCTTTCTTCGGCAGCCTTTCCGGAGAAAGGACCAGCATCGCCGGGGAAATGGAGAAACTGAGGGGAGGGCGCTTCGGTGCTCTTTGACACGGACATCCTGATCGCCGTCCAGCGCGGCCATGCCAACGCGGCCTCGTTGATCGACAGGACGGAATCGCGTTTCATTTCCGCCTTCACCTACATGGAGTTCCTGCAGGGAGCGAGAGACAAACGGCAGCTCGTGCTCGGGCAGTCCTTTCTCCGGGATCTCGGTTTCAAGACCATCCCGCTTTCCGAAAACATCGGCCACAGGGCGGCGATCTATGTCGAGCAATACGCGCTCTCGCATTCCATGCGGGCGGGCGATGCCTTGATCGCCGCCACCGCATCGGAGCACGGACTCACGCTCGCCACAGGCAACGCGAAGCACTACCGCCAGATCCCCGGGCTGGAATTGAAAATCCTGCGCTTCTGAAGCCGCCCAAAGCACCCTTCCCATTTCCCCTCCGCCGCATTACCATCCACCATGAAAACCACTGACGAGCAGATCCGCCAGCAGGCCGCGAAATGCCTTGCAAGGAAGATCGATCCGGCGAATCGCATGTCAGACAGGGATCCCTTCTTCGCCGGAGCCGAGCTTTTCGACTATGCTTGCCGTATCAGCCTGGCCGGTCTTCGCAGCGATTATCCGCACCTTTCCGAAACCGAGATTCAGGAAAAACTCCGTGGTTATCTCACCCTCGATGCCGGCCAAGAGTTCTGAAATTTTATCCCGCACGGCTCCAGCGTATGGAGCATAGGAACGGGTTTGAAGTTTCAAATCCGCCGCCACGCCCGCAAAATTCGCGTTCATTCGCGTCCATTCGCGGTTAGATCTTCCGCGTGACCGATCCCGTCCACGCCGACAAAGCCCATTGCTGGCACCCTTTCACCCCGCAGGACGCGTGGTGCGACCCCTCGCACGAACCGCTGATGATCGTCCGCGCCGAGGGCGTTTGGCTGTGGGATACGCAGGGCAGGAAATACCTCGACGGAAATTCCTCGATCTGGACGAACATCCACGGCCACTGCCGCCCGGAGATCGCGGAGGCCATCGCGAAACAGGCGGCGACGCTCGACCATTCCTCCTACCTCGGCCTCGGCCATCCGCTGGCCTCGGAGCTGGCGGAGAAACTCGTTTCCTATTTCCCGCCGCACACGCTCGAACGCGTTTTCTTCTCGGACAACGGCTCCACGGCGATCGAGGCCGCCCTGAAAATGTCGCTGCAATCCCGGATGCAGACGGGGCAGGGCAAGCGCACGCGCTTCCTCGCCTTCGACAACGCCTACCACGGCGACACACTCGGCGCGGCTTCGCTCGGCGGCGTGAACCGCTTTTTCTCGCGTTTCCGGAACCTGGGTTTCGAAACGCAATTCATCGCCTCGATGGAATCGCTCGCTGGCGTCGATCCAACTACGGTGACCGCAGTAGTAATCGAGCCGCTGATCCAGGGCGTGAACGAGATGCGCCCGTGGCCGTCCGGGATGCTCGCGGAATTGCGCGGATGGACGGAGAAACACGGAATCCATCTGATCCTCGACGAGGTGATGACCGGCTTCGGCCGCACCGGCAGCATGTTCGCCTGCCAGCGGGAAAACGTGATCCCTGATTTCCTCTGCCTGGCGAAAGGCCTCACTGGCGGCACCGTCCCCCTCGCCGCCACGCTCACCACGGCGGAGGTCTACAACGCGTTCCTTGGCGGAGTGGAGAGCGCCTTCTACTACGGACATAGTTACACCGCCAACCCCATCGGCTGCGCCGCCGCTCTGGCATCGCTGCGGATTTTCCAAACGGACAAGGTTCTGGAAGTCTTGCCCGCGAAGATCGCCCACCTCACCGCGTCCTTGGAAAAACTCCGCTTCACAAGAAGCGACATCGTCGCGATCCGCCAATGCGGCCTGATTGCGGGCATCGAATTTCCCGTCGGCATGGGTGAGAAAATCACCCTCGCCGCCCGGAATCACGGCCTCCTCACGCGCAACATCCTCGGCACGGTGGTACTCATGCCACCGCTCTGCGTTTCCCTCGATGAGATCGATTTCGCTGTGGAAGCCCTCGCTCGTGCCTAGGTCGTCCATGAAAAAATGCCCTTGATCCGGGATGAATGCAGAAGGCCGCGACAACCCGACGAACCAAAGGTTCCAGCTTTGGCAATTCGCTGATACGCTAAATCTTTTTCAGTTCATAATCTCCGCTGCCATCCTTCACCGCCCAGCCCTGCGCGGCGAGTGCGTCGCGGAGCTTGTCGGAGGTCGCCCAGTCCTTGGCGGAGCGCGCGGCCCAGCGGGTCTCGGCGAGTTCGCGGATTTCGGCGGGGATGTCTGATGTGGTGGAGGAAATTTCCGGGAGCGTGATGCCTAGCGCGCGGAGAATGCGGTTCAGTCCGGCGAGGGCAGCGGCGGCTTCCTTGCCGGTGAGTTTGGAAGCTTCGCGCAGGCCGGTGAAAATCCCGCCGAGCGCACCGGGGGTGTTGAGGTCGTCGCTGAGGGATTCCCACGCGCCCTGGAACGGGCCGAAGTCCGCGGAACTCAGCGCCGTTTCGCCGCCCATGTTCTCGGCGAGCTTCGCGGCGGATTTCGCTAGTTTCACCAGCGCCTCCTTCGCCCCGGAGAGCGATTCCAGGGTGAAGTTGAGCTGCTTGCGGTAATGCGCGCCGATCAGGACGTAGCGGACTTCCATCGCGGTGAAGCCCTTCGCCTCCAGATCCGCGAGGGTGTACATGTTGCCGAGCGATTTGGACATTTTCCCTCCATCCACCAGCAAATGGGTGATGTGGAACCAATGCGCAGCGAAGTTCCCGCCGCACGCACATTCGCTTTGCGCGATCTCGTTCTCATGGTGGGGGAAAATGAGATCCACACCGCCCGAGTGCATGTCGAAGGAATCGCCGAGGTATTCGCGGATCATCGCCGAGCACTCGAGGTGCCAGCCTGGCCGGCCTTTACCCCACGGGGATTCCCAGAAATTCTCGCCATCCTCCTCCCGCCGCGCCTTCCACAGCACGAAGTCGGAAATACTATCTTTCTCGTACTCGTCGGCATCGGCGCGCGTGTTCTGCGTTTTCCCGAGGTCGAGCTCGCGCTCGTCGAGACGTGACAGCTTGCCGTAGTTCGGGAAGGAGGAGATGCGGAAATAGACCGAGCCGTCGTCGGAGGCGTAGGCGTGGCCTTTTTCGACCAGCTCCGCGATCATCGCGGTCTGCTGCGGGATGTGCTCGATGGCGGACGGCTCGATGTGCGGCGGCAGGCAGGCGAGCGCGGTGCAATCAGCGTGGAATTTCTCCGTCCAGATCTTCGTGAAAGCCTCCAGTGTCATGCCCGCCTTCTGAGAGTCGCGGATCGTCTTGTCGTCCACATCGGTGAGGTTACGGACATGCAACGAGGGCGTGCCTCCGGTCTCCAGCGTGCGGCGGAACACATCCTGCAGCACGAAGGTGCGGAAATTCCCGATGTGCGCCGGCCCATAGACCGTCGGCCCGCAGCAATAGAAACGGTAGGTCTTGCCGTCCAGCGCGCGGATCTCCGTTTCGGTGCGGGTGAGGGTGTCGAAAAGACGCATGACCGAGTTGTAGGCAAGCCCCGCGAAAGAGGGAAGCCGGGATTGAAGCTGGGGCCAATACGGTCCGCCCAGAACCAGCAGCACGTCCCCTCCGCCTCTCACAGAATCCGTCCGGATGTACCGATCGAATGTTGCGAATATCCCGCCGTTGGCGGCAGCAAGTGCGAGCAGGTAGCAATCGGTGATCTGTTTTGGGCGATCCGGGATCTGAAGGACTATTGGATCGGTAAGACTGATGCTGTCCTTGTCGAAATCTCCGATGCCTGGGACCCGCAAAATCCTACCTCAAACCACAAAACTAACAGCAAACAAAACCACAGCCACCTGCTTCAGCTAGAAGCCTTGAACAATTTTACAGAAAAAATTTGCGCGGCCAAATCGTTTGTATTGTTTGGTGAAGGAAGTAGGTGTGTGGTTATTTGACACAACTCATCTACCATATGACCTGTAGCCACGATGCTTTACTCCACTTCGGATTTCGGGGTAGATAATCTTTCCCATAAGCAAAAAAAACCGGACAGGCGAACCCGTCCGGCTTTGGGGAAAATCTCAGGCCGCATCATTGCGACCCGGATGAATATCATGCCTGACCCGGACTCCAGTCTTCGGAAGCGGCGGCGGCGAGGTTGAATGCCTGTTCGAGGCCGACCATCTCACTGGATGGGCGGAGGGACTCGAAGCTGGCGCTTTCCTTCTTGAGCTGCTCCTCGGAGTAACCAACGGCCTTGATCGAGAGGCCGATGCGGCGCTCAACCTTGTCCACCTTGATCACGCGGGCTTCGATACCGTCGCCGACCTTGATGACATCCTTGACCTTCTCCACGTGATCCTCGCTGAGCTGGGAAATATGGATAAGGCCGTCGATGTCGCCCTCAAGGGAAACGAACGCGCCGAAGGAGGCAATCTTCGCAACCGTGCCCTTGACGAGGTCGCCGACCTTAAAGCGGTCGTCGATGGCGGACCATGGATCATTCTCGGTCTGCTTGATGCCGAGCGAGACGCGCTGGTTCGCCTTGTCGATGGCGAGGACGATGGCCTCGATCTCGTCGTTCTTCTTCAGAACTTCGGAAGGATGGTTGATCTTGCGGGTCCACGACATATCGGAAACATGGATCATGCCGTCGATACCTTCCTCCAGCTCCACGAACGCGCCGTAGGCTGTAAGATTGCGGACAGGGCCGTTGATCGTCGCACCAACAGGGTAGCGGAGCTCGATCTCGTCCCATGGATTGCCTTCGAGCTGACGCACACCGAGCGAGATTTTCTGCTCCTCGATGCTGATGCCGAGGACGACCGCGACGATTTCCTGGCCGAGTTCGAGAACATCGGACGGGCGCGTGATGCGCTTGACCCAGCTGAGCTCGGAAACGTGAACGAGGCCTTCAACGCCGCGCTCGATTTCGATAAACGCACCGTAAGGAAGAAGTTTGGTGACCTGTCCCTTGACCTGCTGGCCAATGGGATACTTGCGCTCGATGTCTTCCCACGGGTTCTCGGACATCTGCTTGAGGCCGAGCGAAACACGCTCTTTCTCGCGGTCCACATCAAGGATGACAACATCGACGGATTGGCCGATGTGGAGCAGCTCGGAAGGATGGTTGATGCGACCCCACGACATATCGGTAATGTGGAGTAGCCCGTCCATACCAGCGAGGTCGACGAAGGCGCCGAAATCGGTGAGGTTCTTGATTGCGCCGACCACCTTGTCGCCGATCTTAACAGCCTGGAGGAACGCCTGGCGTTGCTCGGAGCGCTCGGCCTCAATGACCTCGCGGCGGGATAGGACGATGTTCTTGCGCTCGTCGTTGACCTTGACGATCTTGAACTCGTAAACATTGCCGACGAATTCGGAAAGATCCTTGGGCGGGATAATGTCCACCTGTGAGCCGGGGAGGAACGCCTCGACGCCGACGTTGACGGTAAGGCCGCCTTTGACGACCGCCTTGACCTTGCCGCGGACAAGTCCTCCGTCCTGATAGACCTTGACGATCTTATCCCAGTTCTGCTTGTAGGCAGCTTTCTCCTTGGAAAGTATGACCATGCCCTCGTCGTTCTCCAGGCGCTCAAGAAGCACTTCGATCTCGTCGCCTACTTCGATGTCCTCATCCTCGAACTCATTGGAAGGGATCGCTCCCTCGGATTTGTAGCCGATGTCCACGAGGACGATCTGCGGACGGATTTCTAGGATGGTTCCCTTGACGATCGATCCCTCGCGGAATTCCATGAATTTCGAATCGATCAGGTCGCTCAGCTCCTGGTTGGTTGGTTCTGCGATGGCAGTACTCATATGCTTTGGTTAGTGGTTTGGTTAGTTTGGTTTCGTTTTCCTTCCGACAATCGCCCCGGAATAAAAGCGTCCCACTGGCACCGGGGCTCCAACCGCCAGCAGAACAAAAGAAAAACGGACGCCGAACCTATGAGGCGCTATGGAGTTTGCAAGCCCAAAGATGACAATTGTGCCGCGTGATTCGTCGAAATCACCTGCCGCTTTGCTACGCGCAGGAAAAACGTGTTTCCATTGAAAGCGAACAACACTTGCCATCCTCATTTCACCTTCGAATGCTTGGTCT
The DNA here is from genome assembly GCA_945869855.1 of Prosthecobacter debontii. Classification (GTDB taxonomy): domain Bacteria; phylum Verrucomicrobiota; class Verrucomicrobiia; order Verrucomicrobiales; family Akkermansiaceae; genus Luteolibacter. Next base: position 14,290 of record CAMBQC010000030.1, on the reverse strand, counting down.
GGATCACATCGGCCGCCGGAACTGGCATACCGCCAGCAATTTTTTAACCTTGGGAGGGCGGCTTTTAGTGTTCAAATGAAAATAAGACCCACTTCATATTTACGTTGTAAACCCCCATCCCAATCCTTATTTCCCCGTCCGCCTTCTCTTTCATTGCCATGATCAGTTCCACCGCCCAGCTCGAACAGTTTCTCGGAAGCTGTAACGACATAGCAGGACAAAGGGTGTGCGCAATCGACACCGAAGCCAACAGCCTCCACCGCCATAAGGAATCCCTCTGTCTCATCCAGTTTTCCGCCGGAGAGGAGTCCATTCTCATAGATCCCCTCGCCATCGACGATCTCTCCCCCCTCGCCCGCTACCTTAAGGATGCCACGGTCTGGATGCATGGAGCCGATTATGACATGACCATGCTAAAAAGGGAGTTCGGCGAGTTGCCCCCCGTTGTTTATGACACCCAGATCGGAGCACGTCTGCTTGGCGTCAAACAGTTCGGCCTAGGCAACCTTGTGGAGCATTACTTCGACGTCGTCCTCTCCAAATCCTCACAGAAAGCCGATTGGGGTATGCGCCCGCTTTCCGAAAAAATGATCGATTACGCGCTCAACGACGTGGTCTACCTCCTTGAAATGGGCGATAAAATCGTCGCCGAACTTAAGGCGAAAGGCCGCTACGACTGGTTCACGGAGAGCTGCGAAGCCGCAAGGGAAAAAGTGGCCAGCCGCGACGAATTCAGGGATGACCAATGGCGCATCTCCGGCTCCAGCAAACTCGAACCCCACGGCCTCGCCTGCCTGCGCACCCTATGGCACTGGCGCGACAAGGAAGCCGAAACATGGGATCGGCCCTCCTTCATGGTCGCCACCAACCGCGACCTACTAGAATGGTGCCAGCTGTTGTCGGATGCCAAAAAGATCGATCTGCCCCGCCATTACCGCGGCGACCGCGTGAAAAGTTTCCACGAAGCCCTCGCTAAACTCAAGGCCTTGCCAAAATCCGAATGGCCAGCACGTCTTGTCACGAAACGACGCAAGCGCGACCGCGAGTTCGACCAGCGCGTGGACGAGATGATCGCGCGCCGTAACCGAATCGCCACTGAACTCGACATCGACGGCTCCTTGATCGCCTCGCGTGCCGTAATTGAATCACTCGCGGCCAATGAGTCTCAACCGGGCGATGTCCTCATGAAATGGCAACTCGACCTACTTGAAATGTAATCCAAACTTCGCGTCTAGTTTTTTCCCGAGTTCCAGATTGAACGTGCGGCCTCTTTCGACTGATTCTCCGCCTATGCCCGCCGACACCCTCACCCGTTTTTTCGAAAGCAAGGCTCCCTTCCCTTTGCGCGAAGGCCCGCCCTTGCCCGGGCTGACCCTAGCCTATGAAACGTGGGGCGAACTGAACGCGGACGCCTCGAATGCGGTGATGGTTTTCCACGCACTTTCCGGCTCACACCACGCAGCCGGTCGGAACCCTTCCATCCCTGGTATCGGCGATCTCTGGCAACCCGAACTCCACGAGGGCTGGTGGGAAAATATCATCGGCCCCGACAAGGCAATCGACACCACTAAGCTATTCGTGATCTGCCCCAACTACCTCGGCGGCTGCTACGGCTCCACCGGCCCCTCCTCCATAAACTCGGAAACCGGCAAACGCTGGGGCTCTTCCTTCCCCTCCATCTCTGCCTCGGATCAGGTCAACGCCGCCGCGCTGCTACTCGATCATCTTGGCATCACAACCCTCCACGCCGTCGTCGGCCCGTCCGTTGGCGGCCTGATCTCGCTGAGTTTCGCAACCCGCCTCCCCGACCGCGTCCGTTTCGTGATCAACATCGCGTCCGGCTTCCGCACCACCGTCCTGAACCGCCTCATCCTTTTCGAACAAATCCTCGCCATCGAAAACGACCCGAACTTCAACGGCGGCGATTTCTATGAGACGAAGCCTCCCTTCTACGGACTCGCACTCGCGCGCATGATCTCCCACAAGACTTTCGTCCACCTCGATTCCTTCGAGAACCGCGCCCGCCAAGACGTGATCCAACCCAACGACGTGCTCGCTTGGTATCGCGTCCGCGACCAATTCCAGAGCTACATGCTCCACCAAGGGAAAAAATTCGTCCGCCGCTTCGACGCCAACACCTACCTGCGCATCATCGACATGTGGTCGCGTTACGACGCCCTCAACGAAGGCAATGCGCAGACACCTGAGGAGCTCTTTGCCGGGGCAAAACGCGCCAGACAAAAGTGGCTGGTGTTCTCCATCGACTCGGATTTCTGCTTCTACCCCGAGGAGCAGACGGAACTCGTCGGCCATCTTGAGAAATCCGGCGTGTCCGTGATGCACATCACCGTCCACTCCGACAAAGGCCACGATTCCTTCCTACTAGAGCCGGATCTCTACACCCCGCACATCGCGTGGGCACTGCGATGAAAATCGTCCGCGTGTTCATTTTCCTCGCTGCCGCTGCCATCATTGGGCTCGGATTTTACGGGACGGGCATCATGACAAAGGACGACGGCATGGCCTTCCTGCTCGGCTCCCTCACTCTCGGCGGCGGCCTGCTCATCTCAGGCCTGTTCAGCCTGAAAATGCCATGGCACGGCATCATCGGCGCGGGCGTCCTCGCGCTGCTGGGATTCGCCAGCGGCATCATGAATTTCCCCGGCTTCGCGAAATACCTGACCGGCGAACGCGAGCGCGGCGCCGCCCCCGCCCTCGAACTCTGCATCACCCTCATTTGCGCGATGCTCCTCGTCCGCGTCATCCGCACCCTGGCGTCGGAAAAAGCCAGGCGAGCGAGGGAACTGCCATAACGGCAGCCACCCGTTTCAGCGAGCGCTGCGGATGAGATCCAACCAATGCACCATCCAGCCTTCGACCACAGCGGGCGCGGAAGAATGACTCTGAACCGCCATTCCCAATCGGCCTTGGAGAGTAACACAACCGGCTCCAAGAAGCTGTCCCGACACGACGGGCGGACAGAAAACCCAGCCATCACCGGCTGCGTCGTTTACCTCCCACGCACCGAGGTTCGAGAACGAACCAATGTTCCCATTACCCTTGGCGCGCTCTTTCCCCAACAGATCCACCTTGCCCTCATGGCTCAGCAAACCTCCCGCCATGAACAGGAGATGGTTGGCTCGATGCTCACCGCGCTTCAGGCGGCGGATGATATCAAATTGGATCGCTTCGATGCTGTCATCGGGAGCGATGCATGTCTCCACGCAGCTCACATGGTTCGCCGTGTCGTCATCATACTCGATATCGCCACGCATGTTCACCGGAACCAACCAGCGTATCCTGGCCTTCGGTTCGGCGATCCCGGGCCTGACGGCATGGTCGAGGTGTTTTAGGAGAAAGCTGTTTACGGTAACCCCCAACGCGCGGCATCGGTTCACCATTTCGAGGGTCTCGTCAGCCGTGAAAAGATGCCAAGCCACCGCTTCGGGGATTCTCGTTCCGCAGCCGAGACTGAGCCAATCGGCCCGCACCGCGCATTTCACTGCTTTGCGGCTGTCGCGCCAAAGGTTCCACAGCGGCGCGATCACTCCACGGCAGGGATGCTTCGTTTCGGGAAGCTTTGCGATCCCGATCCCAAGCTCACGCAGCAACCGTCCCAATCCGCCGATCCCGTCGCATTCGATGTGGGAAACGAAATGCCACTCCACTTCATCCGATCCCTGCGGCACCCGCCCGTAGCGTATGCCCATGAAATCACCGCCAGCCTCCGATGCCCGGAACCAATCGGCGGCGACGTTTCGTGTCAATTTTTTGATCAATGGGACGATGTTTCCCGATCCTCATCCGCACCGACACTTTGCGGAAACAAAAAGTTTTGCTAGCGGCCCGACCGGCTGGGCAAATAGACTATGTCTTGGCTACAGCCTGTCCCGATTTTTCATTAAAACCATCATGAACCCACATCGAAGCGCCTTGAACCTGTTAATGGCCGCCTTGTTTATCGGCGCGAACGCCACCGCCGCGCCGGAAGGGAAAAAGCTGCTGGTTTTCGTCCTCGCCGGGCAATCGAACATGCAAGGCCACGCGGAAGTCTCCACCCTCGCCTACTTACCCAAGGCCGCCCACGTGCCGACCAAGGAGGAGTGGGCGCTGCTCACCTCCGGGCTGCCGCGCGAGGTCAGGCAGGATTCCGAGGCATCCATCCGCGAGGCTCTATCCAAGGATCCAGCCAACGCAAAGCTCTCCAGCAGGGATCTCGGCCCCTTGGTCCAGAAAGCGCTCGACGCGGAAGTCGAGAAGGTGCGTGCGGAGCGATATGAAGTTTTCAAAAAACGCCAGACCGATCCCGTCCGCGTGGCCCGCGACAAGGAACTCGCCGCCCTTTTCACCCCCGGCATCACCGACGCGAAAGTCATCGATACCGCAATCGCCGTCAAAACCATTAAGGATATCAAGGAAATGGCAGATATCTGGCCATCGAAGCTCAACCTTCCCGTCGGTAAGCAAACGTTCATCGCGGCCTACGGCGGCGTGAACCGCGCCGCCGAACCCGGACTCGCCAGCGGCCCGCTGAGCACCGGATACGGCGCACGCCCGACGGCCTTCGGCCCCGAATACGCGTTCGGCATCCTGTTGGAAAAGCACCTCGACCAGCCCATCCTGATCATCAAGACCGCATGGGGCGGTAAATCGCTACACTACGATTTCCGCCCTCCCTCCGCCGTCCCTTACCAACAGACCGCGAACGAAAAACAGCAGTTGGAAAACTGGAAGATACGGAAAGCGAAGTGGGACGAATACATCGCGGGCGGCGGCACTCCAGCGGCGATGGCGCAGATCGAAAGGGACTGGAAAGACATCGAAAACGAAAAACAAAAACTGCAGTCGGCCATCGCCAAGCTACCCAAGGATCAGCAGGCGGCGGAGCAGGTGAAGCTCGCTGAACTCAGTGCCAAAAGCAAGGAACTCGGCGCGAAACGCATGAAGGATCCCGGCGAAATGCCGAACCAGGATGCGGCGGGATTTTACTGGAACGAGATGACCGGCTTCATCCGCAAGGTCTTGGCCGATCCCAAGGCATACCATCCGGCCTACGATCCGGCGGCGGGCTTCGAGGTGGCCGGCGGGCTGTGGTTCCAGGGCTTCAACGACCAGTTCGATCCCGAGTTCTACGGGAACTACAGTAAGAACATGGTCCATTTCATCCAGGATCTGCGGAAAGAGCTCAAGCAGCCGAAGATGCCCTTCGTGATCGCCGTGCTGGGAACGCCCGCCTTCCCCGAAGGCGCCATGGCGAACAACGTCGCCAACGCCCAGCGCGAGGCCGCGAAATCCCCCGAACTCGCCGGCACCGTCGCCGCGGTGGAAAGCTGGCCGCTGACCACACCGGAAGTCGCGATCTGGCGGATGCGCAAGGACGCGGCGCAGGGCAACCCCGCCGAAACCGAAAAGGCCGACATGCAATGGCGCCTGCACGGCAGCAACCAGGGCTACCACTACGACGGCAGCGGCCGCTTCTTCATCCGCCTCGGCGACGAATGCGCCGGAGCCATGCTCAAGCTGATGGGCAAGTGAGCAAGGATTGACATCCCCCGCGCAAGGATTGGATGACTCCTATCCAAACAACCTTTACCACGAAAAACATGGCGGTGGATCAATAAGAAAAGAGCGAAGCTCTCAGGGCGGGGAGCACACGCGCCATCGCGTGGTCCGAAGCGCGCCCCCGCGGTTCGGCGGCTCTATGCACGGTGCGCTCGCATATCATCCCAACGCACAGGATAATTCCGGCCCGTTTCCGGCGTGGGCGGGGAGCACACGCGCCATCGCGTGTTCCGAAGCGCGCCCCCGCGGTTCGGCGGCTCTATGCACGGTGCGCTCGCATGTCATCCCAACGCACAGGATGTTTCCGGCCCGTTTCCGGCGTGGGCGCCGGAAACAACACGCGTTGGCGCGTGTGCTCCCCCACTGCTCACTTCCCAAAAACCACCTCACCGCCCTCCATCTCCGCGCGGATCACATCGCCATCGGCGAATTTCCCTTCAAGCACATCCAGAGAAAGCGGATCTAACAGATGATGCTGGATCGCCCGTTTCAGCGGGCGTGCGCCATACACCGGATCGTATCCCTGGTTGCCGACAAATTCCTTCACTTCCTCGGAAAGCGCGAGACCGAGACCCTGCGCCGCGAGGCGCTTCCTCACGCGTTCGAGCTGGAGATCGACGATGGTTGTGAGATCCCCTCGGTTGAGGCGGTCGAAAATGACGATCTCATCGATGCGGTTGAGGAACTCGGGGCGGAAGTGGCCGCGCAGCGCCTCAGTGACGAGAGCCTCGCGCTGCTCCGCGTTGTCCTCGTTGAGGATGAACTGCGAGCCGATATTCGAGGTCATGATCAGCACGGTGTTGCGGAAATCCACCGTCCGCCCCTGCCCGTCGGTGATGCGGCCGTCATCCAGCACCTGGAGCAGAACATTGAAGACATCGGGATGCGCTTTCTCGATCTCATCGAACAGCACGACCGAATACGGCTTACGGCGCACGTGCTCGGAAAGCTGCCCTCCCTGGTCGTAGCCGACGTATCCCGGAGGCGCGCCGATCAGCCGCGAGACACTGTGTTTCTCCATGTATTCCGACATGTCGATGCGGATCATCGCGCCTTCGTCGTCGAAAAGAAATTCCGCGAGCGCCTTGGAAAGCTCCGTTTTCCCGACACCGGTAGGCCCGAGGAAAAGGAAGGAGCCGATGGGGCGGTTCTCGTCCTGCAAGCCCGCCCGCGCGCGGCGCACCGCGTTCGCTACGGCCTTGATCGCTTTTTTCTGACCGACCACCCGGTCGCCGAGCCGCGCCTCCATGGTCACGAGCTTATGTTTCTCGCCTTCCTGCAAACGATTCACCGGGATGCCCGTCCATGAGGAAACGACGCGCGAGATATCCTCCTCGGTGACCTCCTCCTTGAGCATCGCACCGTTTTTCTGAAGCTCCAGCAAGCCTGACTGCGCGGCTTCCAGCGCCTTCGAAGCCTCGGGAATTTCGCCGTAGGCGATCTGCGAGGCGCGGGTGAGGTCGCCGATGCGCTGCGCCTTCTCGACCTCTGTCTTGAGCGTATCGATCTTCTCCTGGGCGATGCGCACCTGGTCGATGACCGCCTTCTCATTGCGCCACTGCGCCATCAGGCCGGAGGATTGTTCCTTCAAGTTCGCCTGTTCCTCCTTCACCTTTTCCAACCGCGCTTCAGAGGCCTTGTCCTTCTCTTTCTCCAAGGCTTTTTTCTCCATCTCAAGCTGCATGATCTGCCGCTCCAGCACGTCGATCTCGGTGGGCATCGAGTCGAGTTCGATTTTCAAACGCGACGACGCCTCATCGATCAGATCCACCGCCTTGTCGGGGAGGAAACGGTCGGAAATGTAGCGATCGGATAGCACGGCCGCGGCGACGATCGCGCCGTCCTGAATGCGGACGCCGTGGTGGACTTCGTAGCGTTCCTTCAAGCCACGCAGGATTGCGATCGTATCCTCGACGGAAGGCTCGCCGACCATCACCGGCTGGAACCGCCGCTCCAGCGCCGCGTCCTTCTCGATGTATTTCCGGTATTCCTCCAGCGTCGTCGCGCCGATGGCATGCAGCTCCCCGCGCGCGAGCTGGGGCTTGAGCATGTTCGATGCGTCCGCCGCGCCTTCCGCCGCACCGGCGCCGACGATGGTATGAAGCTCGTCGATGAAGAGGATGATCTTGCCCTCCGCTTCCGTGACCTCTTTCAAAAACGCTTTAAGCCTTTCCTCGAACTCGCCGCGGAATTTCGCGCCGGCCAGCATCGAGCCGATGTCCATGGAAACGACTTTCTTGTCCTTCATGGAGTCCGGCACGTCGCCGGAAACGATGCGCCGCGCCAGCCCTTCCACGATGGCGGTCTTACCGACGCCTGGCTCGCCGATGAGCACCGGGTTGTTCTTTGTCCGCCGGGAAAGCACCTGGAGCACGCGCCGGATCTCATGGTCGCGCCCGATCACCGGATCGATCTTTCCCGCCCGCGCCCGGGCTGTTAGATCGGTGCCGTATTTCTCCAAGGTCTGGTATTTTCCCTCGGGATCGGCATCGGTCACTTTCTGCGGACCGCGCACCTCGTTCACCGCGTTCTCAGCCTTTTTCTGGTCTAGTCCCGCCTCTTTCAGCAGCTTGCCCGCCGGGGAATCGCCTTTCAGCGCACCTAACAGGAAATGCTCCACCGAGAGGAAATCGTCGCCCATTTTCTCGCGCACCTTGTCCGCCTCATCGAGCGTCGCCCGCAGGCCCGCGCTGATCTGAGGCTGCATGCTCGCGCCCTGGGCGCTGACTTCCTTCGCCAGCGCCGCCGCCACCGCGACCTTGAGCTGCGGCACATCGATCCCGGCCTTCTGTAAAATCGGCGTGGCGATACCGCCCTCCTGCTGCAGCAGCGCGAGCAGCACATGGGCGCTTTTCAGTTCGGGGTGCGACGATTTCGAGGCCAAGCCCTGCGCGTTTTGCAGGGCCTCTTGGAGTTTCTGAGTGAGTTTATCGAGTGCCATAGTTTCTAAAAGTTGGGGTTCGTATGGAGTTCGATTTTAGGGGCAGTGAAAGATCCCACCACTCGGGTAAGAGCCTACTTCTTTCACCAGCTACGATCACTTGGCCACGGTGAAGCGGTAGCTGCCGGAGCCTATCATCAATTTTACAGTTTCTGGATTTCTTACCAAGATCGGAAACGGCTTGCCACTTTCGGTGAGGCTATCGCCTTGGTTCGCAGGTAGTTGGATTATCGCCGTGGTATCGGGCGGGATGGTGATTTCGAATTCCGTTTTACCCTCTCCTTTCGTCCAGTTCGAAATGACGGAGCCGCGGATGGTGCGGTGCGAGCATTTCACGTGGGTGAGGCCATTGACGACCTGCGGGCGGATGTTGATGCGATCTGCGCCCACCGCGTCCTCCGCCACTTGGATGCCGCCGAGCCAGCGGTGGAACCAGCCGGAGATGGAGCCGAACATCGGGTGGTTGTGGGATTTGACGTTGTCCGTTCCCTGCCAGTCCTCCCAGAGGGTCGTCGCGCCGTTTTCCAGCATCCAGCCCCATGAGGGGAACGTTTTCTTCACCGCGAGTTGGTAAGCGAGATCGCTGCGACCACCAAGCGAGAGCTCCTCCATGAGGAAACGGGTGCCGTAAATGCCGGTGGTTAGAGCGGGGCCGTTTTCTGCGTTGTTGACCGCATCGACGAGGCGCTCGAACACTTTGGGTCGCGTTTCTTCTGAAGCGGCTCTGAAGCCGAGTGCGAAGAGCTGCTCCGTCTGGTTTCCTTCGGCGACTTTTCCGGTTTCGGGATCGAGGAAAGCCTTCGCCCACGCGGCGGCGGATTCATCGGCCATGGCGAAACAGCGGGCGGCGGCCTCCTTTTTGCCGATGATCTCTGCGAGGCGGGCGCAGCGGCGGGCGGCGTCGATGAACATCGGTGTGGTCATCTGCGGGCCTTTCGAGTTGGTGAGCGCTTCGTGGTCGCCGAGGCCTTTCACGACGAGTCCGTCCTTGCGCGCGGCGGCTTCTGTTTCCAGCCATTTCAGCGCGACGGGAACCTGCTCCTCCAACAAACTACGGTCCCCATAGTGGATGTAGAGCTGCTCCAGCAGGAGCGGATGCGCCATCGCCCAGCCTACCCCGCAGTAGTCTATGCCGACGAAGGGCGCGGTGTCGGTGAGGCGACCGTCGGGGCGCGCGGCGTCGGCCCAATCGCGGGCGGTTTTCGCGTAGAAGCCGGCCATGTCGAAGTTCATCAGATAGGTCTCGCTGGTGACGGCAATGTCGCCGCCGTAGCCGAAGCGCTCGCGGTGCGGGCAGTCGGACTGGACGCTGACGACGTTGGCAAGGAATGTGCGGAGGCAGATTTCCTGGATGTCGTTGAGCAGCGAGTTCGAGGACGAGAATGTACTCGCGGAAGGTAATGCCGAATGGGTGTGGAAAGCGCGGACATCGGCGGCGGCGGGCGCTTCGGGCAGGCCGGTCACTTCCATGTAGCGGAACGCGTGGAAGGTGAAATCCGGGCGGTAGGTTTCCTCTTTACCGGCGGAGATGAACACATCCTGCTGCCACGCGATGTCCGGTGCGCCGGGGCCGCCGACCGATTCCTCGGAGTCCTTTTTCTTGCCCTTGATCTGACCGGCGACACTGGTCATCACGTTGAGCGTGCCGTCGGCGTGGAGTAGTTCGCCGAAGCGGAGCGTGACCTTGGTGCCCGCCGGGGCGTTGATCTTGATTTCGGGGACGCCGGTGAAATTTTTCCCAAAATCCACGATGTGCGTGCCGGGTTGCGGTGTGGTCACGGCGACGGCGAGGATCGGATCGAGGGTGCGGACGGGCGGCGTTTCGCTGGGTTGCAGGACATCCTGCGTGTTAGCTGTGACCCGCGCGTGTTTCCACGCGGCGTCATCGAAACCGGCCTTGTCCCAACCCGGCACGACGAGGCGGGCATCGCGGACTTCGCCGAGGTAGAGATTGTTGAAAACCGTGGCTCCCGTGCCGGTTTTCCAACCCTCGCCGGTTGCTACGGTGGTTGTAGTACCATCCGCGTGATCCATCAACAGCATGGCGATGGCGCGGGGACGCCCGACAGGCAGGCTGCCGCGGATGTTGCGGTGGCCCCAGAAACGCAGAGGAAGCGGATTATACCAGCCGTTGCCGAGCGCGATGCCGAGGCAGTTTTCGCCTTCGGATAGCTGATTGGTTACATCGAAGGTGCTGAAAAGAATACGCTTTTCGAAATTCGTCCACGGCGGGCCGAGCGGTTCGTCGCCAACGCGTTCGCCATTCAGGCTCGCGATACCGATGCCGAGCCCCGCGATATGCAGGCGGGCGCGGACGACGGGTTTTTCCACAACAAATTCCTTGCGGAGTAGCGGCGCTGGATCGGCTTTGTAGAAATCCTCGTCCTTTTCGGGGTTGGGTTTCCCGTCATCGATCCATTTCGCGCCTTTCCAGTTAGGCGCGAACTCCCAGAAGGCGGGCGCGCTCCATTCCGAGGGCTTTTCTCCGTCCGTCCAGACGCGGACTTTCCACAAGCAGGGCTTGCCGGGTTGCGGAGCCTTGCCCGCGTATCTCACGAAAGGCGAGCGCTCCGTGGCGGTTTTTACCGAGTCCCAGAGATCCGCTTTGCCCTCCTCTAACAGCTCCGGCTTGCTCGCAGCAAGGATCTGCCACGCCGTCTGGCGGACGCCGCGCTGATTCGACTCGATGCGCCACGAGAGGCGGGGTGCGTCGAGAGCCGCGAGCGGATCCGTTTTGCCATCCGCCTTGAGATCGAGAGGAGTCACGGCGGCGGAGGCATGCAGTGAAACGGCCAAGGCGAGGGCGAAGCGGAGGATCATGTTATTTCGGGATCGCGTTCAGGGTGTAATAGGTTTCAAGCGATTTCCAAACCGGCGCGTCGCCGAACAGTCCGGCGGTGTCGGTGAGATGGATGTGGTAGATGCGGACGAGCCACTTGTCGCCTTCGACGAAGCCGGCGGGCTTGAGCGTGATAGAGAGGCGGTCGGCGGAAATTTCCGCGCCGGTGATCGTTTCGTCGCGCTTGTCGTGCTGCGGCGAGCCGTAACTGGGGTCGTTGGTGTAGAACCAGGAAGATATCTTGAAATTGGCGGCCAGCGCCTCGTTGGTGACATCCTTGGAGAGCGGTTTCGTGAAACGGAGTTTGAAACCATCCTTAGCGGCCGTCGCGCTCTGGATATCCGCCGCGACGGTTTTGCCATCCCAGACGATCTGCTGAAGCTTGTCCTGGCTGCCGCCGTTCGATTGCCAGCCACGGCCGGTCTGGCCGACGAGCAGGCTGCCGTCCGGCAGGAAAACGGGACGCATCACGCCGGAGGACATGCCACGCGCGAAGGGAACCACGCAGCCCTGATCCTCGCCGTTCACCTTCTCGGTGACGACGCGGAACATGGTCGAGAGCGTTTGGTCGCCCATGAAAACTTGGCCTTGGTGGACGCCGAATTTTCCACCGGTGGTGTCCCAAGCGGGGTTTCCAGGCGAGTTGGAAAGCTTGCCGTGGGGCAGCCAAACCGCGCCTTTGCGGAGCTTGTCTTTCCACAGAGGGTATTGGATTTCCGGTGACTCGGGGGTCATACCCGGCAGGCTGACGAGGCCGGAGATGTGGCCGTAAAATTTTCCCTGCTCCAGCGGCACCCACTTCGAGGAGCCGACATATTCGCCCTGGTTCTCGGCATACCAGAGCCGGCCGTCCGGTGCGAGACCGATGCCCGCCGGGCTGCGGAGGCCGTTTGCGTAGGGTTCGAATTTCCCTTCCGGCGTCACCCGGCAAGCCCAGCCGCGGAAGCCTTCCATGGAACCCATGAACGGGCCGCCCGCGCGCCATGAGGTTTTCTCGTTGTGGTGGTCATGGGAGAGGTTGAGCAGGAAATAATAGTTCCCCGCTTTGTCACGGACAGGGCCGTGGGTGTATTCGTGGTAGTTTCCGTGGAAACCGAAATCATCGCAGACCGTCTTGAACATGTCCGCGCGTCCGTCGCCATCCGAGTCGGTGAGGCGGGTGATTTCCGGTTTCTGAGAAATTACGATGCAATCGCCTTTGTCATCCTCAATCACCACACCGAGCGACTCGTAAATGCCTTCGGCAAAAAGCGACCATTTTCCGTCGCGGATGCGCCAAACGCCGGCGGTGCGGGTGGAGACGACGATGGTGCCGTCCTTGGCGATCGCGATGCCGGTTGGCTCAAAAAGCTGGGCGCGCCCGAAGAGATCGAGCGGCGGCGCCCATGTCATCGCGGAGTAACCTGCGGGGAGTTCCAGCGGTTTCTTGCCGGGTTCGGAAGGCTTGGTGACCAAAGGCTGCGGCGTCCAGTCCTCGCCGCGCGGAAGCTTGGGAGACGGGATCAATCCGCCAGTGAGGCGGGCCTTGAGGGAAAATGTCGCCTCTTTCGCGGAAACGGGCAGCGACCACACATCGTCCTTCAGTTCGCCTCCCGCGACCGACACGCCTTCCAGTCCCTGGGCGACGAATTGGAACCGCTGGGCTTCCTGCATCTTGCCGGTGAGGGCGATTTCAATCATGCCGTCGTCGGCGATGCGGATGGTTTGCGAAAAGGTGTTTTTGCCGATCCGGATGCGGAAAGTGGGAACGCCATCCTTCGCCACGCTGTGCCCGAGGTATTCCGCGTCGAGAGCCTTGAGGCGGTCGAGTTGGTCGACCTTGTCGTTGAGGTATTTGATCTGCGCTTCGGAATCGTTCACATCGGGTTCCTTGAACTCGAAATCGACCACCTCGCCGCCGGAGGTCAGCGGAGCGAGCACCGGTTGGCCGTAACGCAGTATCTTCGCGCCCTTGCCCGGATTGGAGGGCTTGCCGCCGCGGCCGTTGCGCTCTTCCTTGAGATTGAGGAAAGCGCCCGTCCAGATCACGCGGAGCGAGAGGAAACGGGGATCGAAGGCGTAGCTCGCGCCGTTGGGCTGGCCCACCGACACCGCACGGCCGCTGGTGCCCGGAACCGGAGCGCGGAATACGCGGGTGCGATCCGCCACCGGCTCCTCGCTCGGGATTTCCAGAGGCGAAGCTGCGGCGGGGGCATCCTTTTTCGCAAGCATCACCTGCGCGGGGCCGGCGTTGTCGCCATCGGCCAGCGTGCGCACGTAATGCCAAACCGCCTCAAGATCCTCGTCGGAAATTACCTCGGGCGCAAAGGAGGGCATCACCGCCCCGTAAGGCGTGCCTTTCGTCGGGCCGCTCTCCGCGACGGCGAGTTCGTCCCACGAGTTCCTCATCGAGCGCTGGAAATACGCCCTGTCCGCTTTCACCGACTGCTTTTTCTTATTCTTCGCAAGCATCACCTCACGGTCGCGGGGATTCGTCAGGAAAAGCCCGTGGAGGTTGGGACCGGTCTTGGCGGAGGGGTCGTCCTTTGCGACGGAGTGGCAGACGATGCAGCCCATCGTCTCGAACAACTCCCCGCCGCGCTTCACGGCATCGTATTCCGCCTGTCCTAGGGCGGTTCCCGCCGCCAGCATGGGGATTGCCATCATCGTCATCGCCTTTTTCATAATTTTCAGGTGCCCCGTTCGGGAGGCGTTCGAAGATGGGACAGAGCGGACGGGCTTTCAACCCCTATCATCGCGCTCGAACAATCCGGTCACAGAGACTTTAAGCTTCACTTCCCGCTCCAGCCGCCGCCGATGGCTTTAGCGAGAGCCGCGAGGGTGATGCGCTGGTCGGCATGGAGCTGGCTCAGCGAGAGTTCGATCCGCAGGACGAAATGAATAATGAATGAATGCTAGGAATTTGCTTTTTCATCTAGGGCGGAGAATACACTGCGGAGCCGGTCTGG
>CAMBQC010000029.1 GCA_945869855.1 Prosthecobacter debontii | reverse complement strand
ATTCCCAATCTTCGTGCTTGTCCTTCGGATAGTCCTCTTCGCGGCAGGCATAAAAGGCATCAGCAGCCCCAATGCGTCCGTCCAGCGTCAGGTCTTCGGCGAGGAAATGCTCATCCATCGTCACGTGCAGCTCGTGCGTGCAAAGGTTTGTCGGTGAGTGCAGCACCCCGTTCGGCATCACAAAGCCGTTGTCGATGTGCATCATGGTGTGCGGCGAAAGGTGCCGGACTCCGTTGTAATCGCCCTGTCCCCAACTTTTCATACAGGCGAGGTAATCGTCCTTCGTCACGAATGGATACAGCCCCATGGCCGTGGTATGGTAATGCGACGGACTGACGCCGGGATTGTCGTAGGAATTGATGTCGTAAACCTCCCACTTCGACCAGTGAAGGTGGTGGGGAATGGGGTTCAGGTTGTCGAATTTCTTGGAAACGATCGGCCAGGTCGGCTGGCCATACAGGGCTTTCGAAAAGGCGGTGATCTTATCGCCCATGATCGCTTCCGGATTGGTGAGGATCAGATCCTGCAGCGAGATGACCTGCCCGGCGGGGGTGAGCACATGCGCTTCCCCTTCGCGGAACGGGGCTTTTCCGGTGCGGGTATCGATGACGCCTGTCACAATGGGCACCGTGCAGCACATCCAGACCTCATCGAGACCGGTGCCACCCATGTAATCCGGGTGGTAGGATTCCGCATCCAGGCGAAGGCGTTTTCCCGGGGAGCAAAAGGTGCGGCCGGCATAGCGGTGCAGAAGCAGCAGCACCCCGTCGTTCTGGTTGAGGCAGTCATCGAGGATCGAATCCGATCCCCCATCGATGACATCCAGTTGGGGGTATTCGTGCAGTTTGTCCGGGAGAATAGAGGTCGTGGCGAGCATGGGGCGGGGATTCTGCGGATTTGGAAAATGAGAAGCAAGAGTGAATGGCTCCCGGCGTGACCTATAAGAATGGAGCGCGGGTTTTAAACCCGCCTTCTGCCGGCTCGATTTTTGTTCCGCGCCGAATGGGGAGAGAAGCATACCCAAGCGGGTTGAAAACCCGCGCTCCCCATTACACAAGCCAGCCAGCCTTGAGCGCTTCCGCTTTTTCCAGCGCATCTCCTGCGAGGATCGTCGCATGACCCATTTTCCGCATGCCGATGGCGCGGCGCTTGCCGTAGAGATGGAGGACAGCGTCGGGCGTCTCCAGCAGCGGGGTCCAGTCCGGCGGTTCGGTTTCGCCGGGCCAGAAATCGCCCAAAAGGTTGAGCATCACGCAGGGGGAAATGAGGCGGGTGGCGCCGAGCGGCAGGCCGAGGACGGCGCGGAGCTGCTGCTCGAACTGCGAGGTGGCGCAGGCGTCGAGCGTGTGGTGGCCGGAGTTGTGCGGGCGCGGCGCCATCTCGTTGACGAGGAGGGAGCCGTCGGTTTTCACGAAGAATTCGACGCCCATGACCCCGCGGTAACCGAGCGCGACGGCGACCTTTTCCGCGATGCGGCGGGCTTCCTCCGCGACGTTTTCTGCGATCCTGGCCGGGACGATGGAGACATCCAGGATGTGGGAGCGGTGGCGGTTCTCGGCGGGATCGTACGTGACCACCTCGCCGTCCTTACCTCGCACGACCATGACGGAAATTTCCTTTTCGAAAGGCACCCATGCCTCCAGCACCGCACGCTGTTTGCCGAATTTTTCCCAGACATCAACCGGATTCTCGCCGCCGGTGATCCTGAGCTGGCCTTTGCCATCGTAGCCGAAGTCTGCGGTCTTCAGCACGCCCGCGCCGCCTAGTGCCGTCATCGCGTTTGTCAGGTCATCGAGGGTTTCGATCACCCAGAAGGCCGTGCAGGGGATGCCGTTTTCCCGGAGGAAATTCTTTTCCCGCTCGCGGTTCTGGCAGATGCCGACGGCTTCGGGGGAGGGGTGGAGTCCGATGTTTTCCGCCACGCCGCGCATCGTGGCGATGGGGATGTTCTCGAACTCGACGGTGGCCACGGTCGCCTTCGCGCAGAAATCTTGGAGAGCCTGCGGATCATCGAAAGGAAGATCGATCACCTCATCCGCGACCTCGACGGCCGGAGCTTCCAGCCCGCCCGTCCACACGACGGAACGCACGCCCATGCGCCGCGCTGCCAGCGCCAGCATGCGCCCGAGTTGGCCGCCGCCAATCACACCGACGACCTGTTGCCTATCCAAGGGGAAAAATACCGAGGCTGACATGGTCCGTTCTCAGTCCAGTTCCGGCAGCTCCGCCGCCGCCACTTTCGCCGTCTGGTTCTTGCGGAACTCGGCGAGTTTTCCGGCCAGCGCCTCATCTTCTACGGCCAGCATGGCTACGGCGAAAAGCCCGGCGTTCGTCGCGCCCGCCTTGCCGATCGCGAAGGTCGCGGTGGGGATTCCGGCGGGCATCTGCACGATGGAAAGCAGCGAATCGATGCCTTTCAGCGCCTTCGATTCCACCGGCACGCCGAGAACTGGCAGCTCGGTCATCGCCGCGACCATGCCCGGCAGGTGCGCCGCGCCGCCGGCGCCTGCGATGATGCATTTCAGCCCGGCGGCCTTCGCGCCTTTCGCATATCCCACTAGCCGATCCGGCGTGCGGTGCGCGCTGACGATCTCCGCCTTGAAAGGCACGCCGAAATCTTTCAGCACGCGCGCGGCGTGTTCCATCGTCGGCCAGTCCGACGAGCTACCCATAATGATGCCCACACTCATAGAAGAGGCGATCTTGCCCAGCTACCTGCCACCCGTCAATATCGGCGTTATCTGTCAAATGGAAGGCTGTTGACCAAGCCCCCCGGACTCCCGCACGCTTCGCCCGTGGCGGAAGATGATGATGAAGATCCGATCTCGGAGGTCAGGCGCGCCATCGACGCGCAGGACGGCTCCGCACTGCTTGCTGCGGCGGAGGATTGCCACTACGCCGACCTTGCGGAGCTTTACGAGCATCTCGACGACGACGAGCGGGACTTCTTTTTCAAAACCATCGGCCCCGAACTGGCGACGGATGTGGTGGCCGAGCTGCCGTATTCGCTGATCGAGGATTCGCTCAGCCACTTCAAGCCCGCCCAGCTCCGGGTGCTGCTGGGAAACCTCTCCGACGACGACCGCGTGGACATTTTCCAGGTCGTCTCCGAGGAGGCGCAGGTGCGGTTTTTCTCCCTGCTCGGCCCGCGTGATAAGGAGCTCACGAAGAGCCTGCTGAAATACGAGGAGGACACGGCGGGTGGGCGGATGACCACCCACGTCGGCCGGATCACCGCCGACATGACGGTGAAACAGGCCATCGCCGTCCTCCGCCGCGACCGCGAAGATGCGGAGACCCTGGCACGGATTTTCGTGGTCGATGAGCAGGGGCGCCTGGTTGGGAAAGTCCGGCTGCGCGACCTCGCTTTCGAAACCTGGGACACCCCGATCCGTGACATCATGGAGGATGCGGACGAGTTCGTCCTCGCCAGCGCTGACCAGGAGGACGCCGCGCGCTTGCTTTCCCGCTATGACCTTGTGGTGTTGCCGGTCGTCGATGAGTTCCAT
Organism: Prosthecobacter debontii; assembly: GCA_945869855.1. Taxonomy (GTDB): domain Bacteria; phylum Verrucomicrobiota; class Verrucomicrobiia; order Verrucomicrobiales; family Akkermansiaceae; genus Luteolibacter. The sequence continues at coordinate 18,228 of CAMBQC010000029.1, read as the reverse complement.
CATCTCCTCGGAGTGATCACCTACGACGACGCGTTGGAAATCCTGCAAGAGGAGTCCACGGAGGACATCGAGAAACTCGCGGGTATCGGCGGCGAGCAGACGGAGCTGACCTACCTGAACACCACCTTCGTGAAGCATTACCGCCGCCGCGTGGCGTGGCTCGTGGGGCTGGCCTTCGTCTCCATTATTTCCGGATATGTGATGTTCCGCTTCGGCGAGGTGCTGCAGCGGGCTTACGTGCTCTCGCTTTTCCTGCCGATGGTCGTGGCCTGCGGCGGAAACGCGGGCGGGCAATCCGCCACCATGGTGATCCGCGCCCTCGCGCTCGGTGAAATCGGCGCGAACGCCGCGTTCCGCATCGCATGGAAGGAGGCGCGCGTGGGGCTGTTCCTAGGTCTCACGCTCGGCATCGCCATTGCGGCGTTCATCACCTTCCTCCTTCCCCATTTTCATCCCCCTGCCACGGGCGTGTTTTCCTTCCCACAGCTCTCGCTGGCTGTCGCCTGCGCCATCACCCTTCAGGTGCTTTCCTCCACCGTCCTCGGAGCATTACTCCCCCTCACCGCCCGCGCGGTGCGTCTCGATCCCGCCGTCGTTTCCGCGCCCTCGCTCGCGTCCATCGTCGATGTCTCGGGGATGCTCATCTACTTCGGCACCGCGGCAGCGATCCTGAACCTTTGATTTCAACGCGAAGTAGTGGCGATCAGAATTCCCATGCCCAAGGGAATTCCATAGCGGATCTCTACCAGCCGGACGGCGGCGGAGCCAGTGGAATTGCACCTCTTGCTCGACATCTCCCGGAAAACGGATTTGATGATCTCATCATGGAACCACAGCCCCCCTCACTCACGCCACAGGATATCGCCGCCATGCAAACGGCGCAATACGCCGATCTCGGTCAGCCGCAGACGGTGAAGGTTTTCGGGATCATGCATGTGATACTGGCCGTGTATGGTTTTGGGGCATTGGTTCTCGGTGTCATCACCGCCTTGGTGGGAAACCCTGTTTACAATTTCATGCCGAAAACGCCGGAGCTTACCAAACAAATGGCGATGGAGGCGCAGATGCAGGATCAAATGAGGGTAGCCACTGTTGTCGCGCTGGTCATAGCCTTGGTGCTCGCCGTTCTGATCTTGATCGCAGGCATCAAGCTGCTGCAGAAACGGCGCGGCGGCCTGGTGTGGTCGAACCGCTACGCATGGGCATCGCTCGCAGGAAAAGCTATTACCCTTGTCCTCACTTTCGTCTACACCATCCCTGCCATGCGGGAAATTGCGGGCGATCCAGCCCTGCCCGCCGCCGCGCAATCGATGATCCAGACCTCGATAGCGGTCGGCATGGTCGTTGGAGTGGTCGGCACCTGCATCTACCCCATCCTCACCCTGATCCTGCTGAACCGCCCGAAAACGAAGGAGTGGTTCGCGAACCGCCCTGGCTGATCAAGTAACGATATGAGCAAGGCCACCGCATTCCCCGCCCGCTGTGGCCTCGCGATCCTCTCCGGGTTGGTGTGCGCACTGGCGTTCCCGCCATTCGGCTGGTGGCCGCTGATCCTGCCGGGCTTGGCGGGATTGTTGGTTTCCATCCATGGCCAGCACGGCACCCGCGCACGCATCCTGGGTTTTCTGCACGGCTACACCGCTCTCGCCGTGGGCCTGTCGTGGGTCTGGAACATCTTCGGGCCGCTTTCGATTGTGCTTTGGGCGGTGCTCGCCGCGCTGACCGCAGGCTTCGCGCATTTCCAAGGACGAGCGTTCCTGCATGGCCTCCGGGGATGGAAATTCGCCTCCTTCACCGCGATCAACTGGTGCGCGTGGGAGTTCATCCGCGCGGAAATCATCCCCCTTAAATTCCCGTGGATGACGGCCGGCCTCGCCATCGGGCCGAACGCATTGCTGCCTTGGATCGGGGTTTACTCTGTGGGCGCCATCGTCGTGTTCGCCGCCGCCGCCCTCGCGACCCGGATGTGGAAATCGGCAATCGCCGCGCTCGCCGTGCTGGCCGCAGCCCTCGTTTTTTCAAGCCCGTATCCTTCTCCCCAACAAGGGCAGGCGGGTGTGATCGAAGTGGCCGGGGTGCAGTTGGAGAACGTCAGCATCGACTCCTACATCAAGGACACCAAGGCGATGCCGGAGGGCGTTGATCATGTCGTGTGGCCGGAATACGCCGTGCCCTATGACATCCGCGAAAACAAGCGGGATTGGCAACTCCTTCTGGATCTGTGCCGGGAAAAGGACATCACCTTGACCTTCGGCACACAGTCGCGACCCGGCGGCGGGGACGCATGGCGCAACATCGGGATCACCATGGATGCCACCGGCTACCTCGGCGAGCACACGAAAGTCCACACCGTCCACATGTTCGACGACGGCACGCCGGGCAAGCTCAGCGAACCTGTCGTTTCACCCTTCGGAAAAGTGGGCACGCCGATCTGCTTCGACTGCGATTACGAGGGCATCGCGCGGGGCATGACCGCCGGAGGGGCGGAGTATTTCGTGGTGCCCACCATGGACGCGGAGTCCTGGTCCGCCCGCCAACATGACCAGCACGCGGAGCTGGCCCGCATCCGCGCGGCGGAAAACCGCAGGTGGATGTTGGTGGTGGCGACTTCAGGCGTCTCGCAGCTCATCGATCCGGCCGGCCACCTCCACGCCCGCCTCGGCGCGATGAAACAGGGCACGATCCACGGCTTCCTGAAGCGCGAAACCGGCCTGACCTTTTACACGCGCTTCGGCTGGATCTTGCCTTGGTGTGCGCTGGCACTCGCCGGAGCGGCTTGGATTTTCCTGATGTTTCCGAAACGCAAGGCAGCCGCCTGATCGGGAAATGAATCCATCATCCCTAAGTGTCTCCGGGCACTCGGAGCCTTTCTAAAAAACCCCACCTTGACCCTGTGGAATGTGATGGTATGAATAATGGTATGCCAACGATGACCCACCGCACCACCTTCGCCCTCGACGAGGCCAGCGCCCAGCGGCTCAAGCGGCTGGCCACCCGCCTGCGGATTTCACAGGCCGAAGTCGTTCGACGCTCGCTGGAACAAACCGAGAAGAGTATCGACATTGAAAAACCCGATCCCATCAGCATGCTTCGGCGTCTCCATGAAAGCGGTGGCGGGATTGATCCCGCTAGGGCGGAAAAGTGGATCGCAGAAATTCGCGAAAACCGCAAACACTGGCGCGGCGAATGATCTGTCTTGATACCAACTACCTGATCAGCGGACTTGTCGCTGGGACTTCCGAAGCCGCGGAGTTATCCGGATGGTATCAGGAAGGCGAGCAACTCATTGCTCCGATGCCCGCCTGGTATGAATTTGTCTGCGGCCCCGTCACAGAAGACCAAGAGGAGACGGCACGCGCTTTTCTCACAAGCATAGTCCCGTTCGGAGAAAAGGAAGCCAGCGAGGCCGCCCGCCTGTTTAATGCCAGCGGACGCAACCGAAAATACAGCGTGGACGCGATGATTGCCGCGACAGCCATCGTAGCCAAGGCCTCCCTGGCTACAAGCAACCGCAAGGACTTCCTCCCCTTCGTTCCCCACGGCCTCGTTTTGCTCGAATCCACCGCCTGAGCCATGAGCAAATCCCAGGAAAGCCCGCTATGGGATGAGATCAAGCGCCTGCGCCGTGATCTGACCGACCTGAGCGACCGCCATCACGCCGAGTTCATGCGCATCAGCATCCGCATCGCTGATCTGGAATCGCAGCTTGGAAAAGCGGAAGCGCACGCCGCCGCCACACCGCCGCCGCTGCCGAAGGAAGAGCCCCTGGAAAAGCCAGCGTTGATGCCAGCCCTCGCCGAGGCACGCCTGAAGGTCGCTCCCGAAAAGATGGAGGCCGCACCCATTTCTCCCCCTCCCGCCATCCCCCCCTCTCCCACTCCTCTTCCATCTGCTCCCGAAAATTCCTTCGAGCTCGATTTCGGAAAAGTGTGGTTCGTCCGCATCGGCATCGTGATCCTGCTGACAGGTTTGGTTTTCCTCGGGAACTACGCCTACCAGAACTGGATCCGCGAAATGTCGAATGGCGCCCGCCTCGCCGCGCTGTTCGGCTGTGCGCTGGCCTTGGTGGAAACGGGACGGCGGCTCGCGAACAAGGAAAGCCTCAGCCGCTTCGGCGAGGTGTTGCTGGCGGGCGGCATGGCGTTTTTCTACTACTGCACCTTCGCCGCGCACCATGTCGCTCGGCTGAAAGTGATCGAAAGCCCCGCCCTCGGCGCGATCCTACTCACCGCCGCCGCGCTGGCCATCGCCGCTGTCTCATGGCTGCGCCAGGCGAAGGCCACCGCCGTCCTCGGCATCGTCCTCGCCTCCTACGCGACGATGCTCCAGCCCATCGGCTGGATGTCCTGCCTGTCCAACCTCCTGCTCGGCGGCCTCGGCCTGTTCTTCATGCTCCGCCCCGGTTGGTCGGGGCCGGGCTGGGCCTCCATGCTCGGCACATACGGCGCGTTCCTCGGCTGGCAGCTGCTAGGTGCGTACGATGCCTCCGGTGGAAATATCCGCACGGATGATCCCGCCACCCTCTGGTTTTTGCCGCCGGTTTGGGTCATGTTTGCCATCCCCGGCTCGCTGGACCGTTTCCGCGAAAGCCTGTCCGACCGCGCCCGGGCCTGGTTCACCGCCTTGAACAACGCCTTTTTCTTCCTACTCTTCTCCGGCGTCTGGCTGCCCCAAAACGGCGAGGATGGTTATTGGAAAGTGGCCGCCGTTTTCGGCGGCATGCTCATCGTCCTCGGCATCCTCGGCCGCCGCCAGAATGCCACCGCCGGAGGCGTGAACATCGGGCAAGGTCTCGCCATCGCCACCTTCGCCATCATCCTGAAACTGGAAGGCCAGAATCTCGCGCTGGTGCTCGCCTTCGAGTCGCTCGCGCTAGCCATCGCCGCATGGAAATTCCGGGGAAAATGCGAATCCGTTTTCTCGCTCCTCTGCGGGCTCGGCGCGACGGGAATCATCCTCGCCTACAACGATTTTTTCCATTTTCTCTACGGCCGCGAGCCCGTCCCGGTCTGGAGCGCGGCAATTACTGCAACCCTGGTAGTATCGGCTTCCGTGATCACCTCGAAGGGATCCGGCGGTGGGTCGCCGTTCGGGAAATTCATCCGTGTTTCCGCCTGCCTCCTCTTCCTGGCCGCCGCAAGCATCGCCAGCCATCTCTGCGTGTTCCGGCTTGATGATCCGTCGAAACTCGTCACCGCGATCGTGCTCTCCGTTGCGATGACCATCGGCTCCCTGGAACTCGATGCGAAACGCCGACAGCCCGAGTTTTTGTGGGGCTCGCTGTGGTTCCTTGGCTTGGGTGCTGTTCTTCCCGTGGCATCGGGTTTCGGAGAATTGGCAAGCTGGCCGCTGTTCGTCGCCGCCGGGCTGTCGTTGCTCGGCTGCTGGTTCTGGCAGCACCGCACCAAGGGCGGGTGCGCACTGCACGATCCCGCCTGGTATCGCGGACTCGGCGCTTTCGCCTTCGCCCTCGCGGTTCCCTTTTTCCTCTGGCTCATCTGCGGGAAAGCGGCAGGGGGATTCCTGCTGATCCCGGATGATGTCAGCCTCGCCCTCGGCCTGAACCAACTCTGCGCGTTGCTCCTCGTCCCCATCGCTCTTGCCATGCGCTGCCCGCGCCTGTTGCGGACGGCGGGCGTGTATTCGTGCTACACCCTTGGTTATCTCTTCGTCTTACCCTCCGGAAACGCGCCAATGATTTTCGGCGCAGCCCTGCTCGCCGTGGCCTCCGCCGCCCTCGTTCTCAGCCCTTGGGGGAAACGTGTCGTGCTTGGGGAGGCAACGGTCTCCTCCTCCATTTTCCGGCTCTCCGCCTTCGTCTCCTATTGCACCGCATGGCATGCATTCGCGCCCGGAGCATGGACGGATTTCCTCGCGCTCAGCTCCATCGCGCTGACCATCGTCTCCGTGGCCGCGAAGCGGAAAATGTTCGTCGAGTGCCTCGGCTTCATCGCCATCGCGCTGTTAGGTCTTGTATTCGAAATGATCACCAGCCCGTGGTCGCGGATCGATGGGGCGGACACATGGCGCGGCATCACTGTCGTCGCGGCCATGCTCGCGCTGGTCTTCACCTGCCGCCAGCGCCCCGCCCTCATCGCCGATCCGCAGACGAGGAAATTCGCCGTCGCCGCGCTGGCCGGTCTCACCTGCCTCGTCGCCACACTCTGGGCAACCCAGATGCTCGTCTGGCGCTTCGGTTGGAAACCGACCGCCGTGCTCTGGACGATCCTCGGTTTCGCCTTCGTCAGCGCCGGACTCTGGCAGCGCCTCTACATCCTCCGCGTCTGCGGCTTCGGCCTGCTGATCGTTTCCTTCTGCAAGCTCTTCGCCATGGATGTCTGGGATTTCACCACCTTCATGCGCGTGGCTTCCTTCATGGTGCTCGGCGCGGCGCTGATCCTGCTCGGCCTGTTTTACAACAAGTTCTCAGAGGCCATCAAAGCCTTGCTGGATGACGAGAGGGAGCCGCGCGGGAACGGCCAGCCGTTCAAGGATTGACCCGAAGACCGATCTCCACGGCTAGCGCACGCTGTCTTTTATCGAAGCTCCAGAAATCCTGAACTCCGAGTTCCATCGCACATGCCACATGCACGATATCGAGGCTGCGAGCTTTGGTGGCTGCGGCATGGGCGACGCTCAAACCGTTGGCTCTTGCCAGTACTCGTGACCAATCGGGATCCGTGCGATCCCATTTGCGGCTAGCGGTCAACTCCTCCGCAAGCCTCCTCCCAACCTCGGCATTCGCTTCGGATAGCCGATTCTCGGCGACCCGCACGCGGATCGCGTTGAACAGTTCCAGCTTCAGGAAATCACTCCAGACCAAGCTTTCCCGGAAATTGCGGATAAGCCCTGTCGCCGCATCGCTGTTGGCATCGTCCAATATAAGGGATATCAGAACACTTGTGTCTGCATACACCCTCACCAGCGGTATCCTTCCCTTTCAAGATCCATGGCGCTCCCCTCGATCATCGGCACATCCTGAAGAGCCGATTTCCGTACTTCCAGCCAACCCGCCCAATCCACTTCTTTTTCACTGATCGCTGCGATCGGCGTGATCTTGCACACCTCCTCTCCCCGGCGCGTCAGGACGATCTCCTGACCGCTTTCCCGCACCTCGTTCACCAGTTTGGAAAGGTGATGCTGCGCTTCCCGGATTGTGGCTGTTTTCATTTGTCAACAAACATGACGCACAAGGTGCTCAGGTCAAGCGGCAACATCACACCCCGAGCATCAGCGAGATGTGCTCGGCGGTGAGTTCGCCCATGGATTTGCAGTCGCGGAAATCGGTGGTGCCGTGCATGCGGTCGAGTTCCAGTGCGAGGCGATGGACATGTTCCATCGGGGCGATTTCCTCGCGGCGCATGATGCCGAGGAGGGCGCGCAGGCGCGTGGATTCCACTTTCGCGCGGCGCGCCATCTGGGCGTGCTCCTCGTTGACGTATTGGTCGATGGATTTCCGGTTCAGCACATGAAAGGCGAGGCGCGTGACGGGGCGGTTCGAGTTGAAGCGAAAGGCGAGATAAATGTTGCCGTTGCCCTCGTAGGACTGCTGGTCGAAGTCGATGGGGCGGACGCGGTATTGCACCTCCTCGAAATCCGGCGTGATATCGACGACGTAGTTCACGCTGCGCATATCCCCGAGCAGGCGGATAAAGGAGCGCTCGGTGAATTTCGTGAATTCCTTGGCGATGCGGACTTTATTGAGCTTCGGATCCGGGAGGTAATCGCGCAGGAATACATCGCCCGGGACGCCTGCGATGTGTTCCTCGATGAGGGTGTTGCCCTTGACCATGTAATTGATCCGGTTCGGCGAAAGGATGTGCTCCAGCTCAAGGCCGTAGATGCGCGAGGCGTCGGCCTGCTTCACGTAGAAGTAGTCGGAGTTGTCGTTGAAAAGGTTCGTGACGCGGATGCGGAAGGGTTTGGAATTTCCGAAATCACCGAAGTCGATCCGATCCACCAGTAGGTGCTCGTGTTCGACGGCGTTGCGCCCGAGCTTGAGCTCGCTGTAGATCTGGATGAGCCGCGGCCGGAGTTCCGCGAGGACTTCGGGCGGATACATCACCGTCAGCCACAGCGTTTCGCGTCCCTGCGGGTCGTCGTAAGGCATGGCTCCCGTGAACCTTGTCAGCTCCGAATAAACGCGGGGAATATCCCGCAGCCGATCGAAGCGATAGAGATACTGCCGCAACGGCTGGGAAACCTCATACATCAATTTTCTCGCCGGGATCATCCTGCCGGAAACTTTAAATTTTAAACCCTAAACTCCAAGGAAGAAGACGAAAAAGGCCGATCCCTTACGGAACCGGCCTCTTCGTTGAAATTTGAAATTTGAGTTTTGGAATTTAGTCCTCCTCGGTAACATCGCCCGCATCGACGGTGATGGTGAGGGTCGCGGTGACCTGCGGGTTGAGCTTGATCTCCACGGCGGTCTTGCCGGATTTCTTGATCGGCTTGTCGAGCTGGATGGAGTGGCGGTCGATGGAGATCCCGGCGGCTTCTAGTTCCTTGTGGATGTCCATGTTGGTGACAGAGCCGAACGCCTTGCCGCCTTGGCCGGTGGAGAGGGTGAAGGACGGCTTGAGCTTGCCGATCTTGGTGGCGAGCTCTTGGGCGGCAACGATTTCCTCGGCTTCGCGTTGGGCACGGCTGGTCTTGAGGGCTTCGACGTGGCGGAGGTTTGCCTTGGTCGCTTCGTATGCCTTGCCTTGTGGGACGAGGTAGTTGCGGGCGTATCCGGCGCGGACTTTGACGACATCGGCTTCGGCTCCAAGGCCTGCGATTTTTTCTTTGAGGATGACTTGTGCGTTGGCCATGGTGGGAGAGGATTGTTTCGAAACGGGCGGCGGATTTAGGCTCGGGCGTGGGATGCGTCAAGGAGAATCCTGAGGAAACTCGCGTGATCTTTCCAGCCAGCGGACTGCGAGGGCGCGCTCCGCGACACGCGAGGGCGCGTGTGCTCCCCCATCCAGGAACCGCGTGATCGCTCTTCCGGTTTGCCCGGTTTCTGCTAGGAGTAAGTGCATGGATGAAGCGGATCTCGCGGCATTGAAGGGCAAGGATCTGGTGGCGGTGCTGGATTTCAGAAAACTGCCGAAGGTCCTGCTGCATGAGCATCTCGACGGCGGGCTGCGGCCTGCGACGGTGATCGAGCTGGCGCGGGAAAACGGATACAAAGGCTTACCGACGGAGGATGCGGGCGAGCTGGCGGCGTGGTTCCATCGCGGGGCGCAACGCGGGAATTTGCCGGAGTATCTGGAGGGTTTCGCGCATACCTGCGGGGTGATGCAGTCGAAATCCGCGCTGGAAAGGGTGGCCTACGAGTTCATCGAGGACATGCATGAGGACGGCGTGGTCTATGCGGAAGTCCGTTTCGCCCCGCTGCTGCACACCGAGGGCGGCCTCTCGCAGGACGAGGTGGTCAACGCCGTGCTCGCCGGCCTGCGTCGCGGGGAAAAGGATTTCGGCGTGAAATGGGGGCTCATCATCTGCGCGCTCCGCCACCTCAGCGATTCCATGGTCGCGGCCGAGCTCGCGATCCGCTGGCGTGAGGCGGGCGTGGTCGGCTTCGATCTCGCGGGCGGCGAATCCGGCTTTCCCCCGAAAAAGCACGTCGATGCCTTCCACGCGATCCAGCGCGCCAATTTCCACATCACCATCCACGCCGGCGAGGCCTTCGGGCTGGAATCGATCTGGCAGGCGCTGCAATACTGCGGCGCCCACCGCCTCGGCCACGCCACCCGGCTGCGGGACGACATCCACGTCATGGACGACGGCTCGCTCAAGCTCGGCACCCTAGCCCAATACGTGCTCGACTGCCGCATCCCGCTGGAAATGTGCCTTTACTCGAACCTCCACACCGGCGCCTGCCACGACCTCGCCCAGCACCCCTTCGGCCTGTTTTTCCGCAACGGCTTCCGCGTCTGCCTCAACACCGACGACCGCCTGATGAGCGACACCACCATGACCAAGGAAACGATCCTTGCGACGGAGCTTTTCGACCTCAGCCTCGCCGATCTGGAAAGGCTCAACGTCAGCGCGATGAAAAGTGCTTTCGCGCCTTATGGCAACCGTCTCCAAGTTATTTTCGACACGCTCAAGCCGGGGTATGCGGCGCTGCGCAGTGAGGCATAAGTCGTTTCACATCGCGATTTGTAGCTTAATCATTCTTGTCCTTCTTACGATGAGGGCTGGCTGGCGAAGCTTTAGGTGCCAGCCAGCCAAAATGAACGACTTTCTTGATTAACCACTGGTTGGGAAGAGAGTCACTAGATCCGCGCGCCAGTTGGAGAGTGATTTTCAATTTTTCTTGTGACGCACTGATGATTTCTCCATTGGGAATGAGTTCGGCGAGCGGGGTCCCACTAACCTCATTCTTACGCGCGTAGCACCAGATGCTATCTTCCCGATTCGGAGAGTCAAAACGGTAGCTTTGGTAATCAGCCTCAGGCCAAGCGACGGTGTAAAACTCAACGATGGAGAGCTGGCCGCGGATTTCATCGGGATTTCCGGAATTCATTTCCAGCTCCTTGAATGAAGCTGTTCCGTATCCCTCGGTGGCTTTCCAATCCAGCAACAGCCTGTTATCTTCGATGGTAAAATAAGCCGTATACTTCGATTGGTCGGGCAAATAACCTTCCAGCATAGCGCAGGATTTGCCGAATTCGTCCAACACGACCCAATTGGAATGGGAGTCGGGCATCCACCCTTTTGGGATGTTTAGCGGCTGCCAAGCTTTTCGCAACGTTTCCTTGTTGCTCGCGCCGTGCCTCAGAAGCGGGATGATATCATCGCTGTGCGTGGCCTGAGCGTATGCCTGATAAATCAGGATGGCCTCGTTTCGCTTGATCCAAATCTGATGCAAATCTTCCATCGCCTCTACCTTTTCCTCCTCCTGTGGTAGCTCCGGTGACATCCCTTTCACCGGACTGTCCTTAGAGGCATCATCGGCATTGAAAACCATCATAAGAGCCATAGGAAGGATAATGGCCACAGCAACCACCGCGCTGACCTTGAAAAGCCAGATTCCCGAACCGGTGTCTGCGCCCCCCCAATTGCGACCATCGCCGCTGACGTTTCGCTTTACGCGGGCTCCCCGTTCGCGAAATGAGTATCTGCCCACGATACGTGTCGGCTCCGGGATTTCATCTTTCAAGCGAATGAAAGAGCCGTTGGTTTCGTGAATCTCAATCTGACGCGTCCTGCGCGGCGTGTCATCAAGGCTGGAGCGCGGCGCGATTACCAAGCCGAATGATCTGACCCTGCCAGGGTTAGCGGATAAAGTGCCCGCTAACCCCCGTGGATTTCGGGGTAACGGAGGTATATCAGCGCTACCGTTATGCCCGCATTCATTCGAAACATCCCATACATCTCTGGGGGAAACCTGAGGAATGGGTGTGTCGGACTCGGAGCGGATTGGTGGCATTTGTCTATGAGGCTGTCTTAAAAATCAGGAAAGAAGAAATCAAACCGCAGATGGACGTGAATGAACGCAGATGAAGAATACAGATCTAAACTCGAACATAAAAGTTTTCGGGCATTCCAATACTCTTTCATCTGAGTAAATCCTGTTAATCTGCGGTTCAAAACACCCTTACCGACTTACTGGCGGGAGAGTTTTGGAATTTTCAGATGGCCTCTATGATTTAAAATCATATCATTATTATAAGACTTGAATTGATTGTTGCAAGCCGCTTTGTTGCAAGCCTGAGCACATATTGGATTCCCGCTCTAGAAATTTCGAATAGCCAATCGGAGATCGCTCTTTCAGTATGCGCCCTGCATCGCACACAGCTGCGCCAAATAACCTCTATCCCAATCCCCATCATGAGTATCGAATGGAAAGGCGTCATGCCCGCCACCCTCACCCAGTTCAACGAAGACCTCAGCATTGACCACGGCCTCATGGCCGCTCACGGCAAGTGGCTCATCGAAAATGGTTGCACTGCCATCGTTGCCCACGGCTCGCTCGGCGAGGGCGCCACGCTTTCTTTTGCGGAAAAGGTCGCGCTACAAAAAACCTACGTTGAGGCCGTGCCGCATACGCCCATCATCCCCGGTGTCGCCGCGCTTTCGACAAAGGAAGCTGTCGATCTCGCCAAGGCCGCCAAGGACAATGGCTGCCGTGGCCTGATGGTGCTGCCGCCTTACCTTTACTCCTCGGATTGGCGGGAAATGAAGACCCACATGAAAGCGGTCATTTCCGCCACCGACCTCCCCTGTATCATCTACAACAACCCGGTCGCTTACAAAACCGACTTCACCCCGCTCCAAATGAAGGAACTCGCCGACGAGCTTCCTAACGCCGAGGCCGTTAAAGAATCCTCCACCGATGTGCGCCGCATCGCTGGCATCCGCGAGGTCTGCGGCGACCGCCTCGTGCTCGGCGTGGGTGTCGATGACTGCGCGCTCGAAGGCTTCGCAATGGGTGCAAAATTCTGGATCACCGGTGTGGGCGATGCTTTCCCAGCCTACAACGTGAAGCTTCTCGAACTCGGCACGACCGGTCGCATGGAGGAGGCTATGCCGATCTACGAATGGATGTTGCCGATGCTGCGAATGGACACCGTTGTAAAATTCGTACAGCTCATCAAGCTCCAGCAGAACCTCGCCACCGGCGGCAAATTCGGCAACAACCGCGTCCGCCCGCCGCGCCTCGAGCTCGTTGGTGCCGAACTCGCCGAGGCCACCGACATCATCAAGAAAGCCCTCGCCACGGCTCCCAAGCTTTAACATTTACCCCATGATCACCCAGCTACTCGGCACCTCCTTCATCGGAAACTCGCGCTCCAGCGGCACGGAAACCTGCGGCCACGGCATCCAGCCCGGCACCGGCACCGTATTGGAGCCGGCCTACATGACCGCCACTCCCGACGAGGTGGAAAAAGCGCTGTCGCTCGCTGCGGCGGCGTTTCCCGCCTACTCGCAGCTCCCGGGGAAAACCCGCGCCATGTTCCTCCGCGCCATCGCGGACGGCATCGAGGGAGTGGTGGAGGATATCGTCGATCGCGGCCAGCTTGAGACCGCGTTGCCCGAGCCCCGCCTGCGCGGCGAGACTGGCCGCACCGTCGGCCAGCTGCGCATGTTCGCGAAACAGATCGAGGAAGGCTCATGGGTCGATGCCCGAATCGACCGCGCCCAACCCGACCGTAAACCGCTGCCGAAAGCCGACCACCGCGCGATGCTCCGCCCGCTCGGCCCGGTGGCCGTGTTCTGCGCCAGTAATTTCCCGCTCGCTTATTCCGTGGCAGGCGGCGACACAGCGTCTGCCCTTGCCGCAGGTTGCCCGGTTATTGTGGTCGCTCATTCGTCGCATCCCGGCGTTTCGGAAATCGTAGCCAATGCAGTCATCGCCGCCGCACAGTCCACCGGCATGCCCGAGGGCGTGTTTTCCGTTCTTTACGGCGGCGGACGCAAGGTCGGCCAGACCGTGGTGAAACATCCGGTTATTCAGGCGGTCGGCTTCACCGGTTCCCGTGCGGGTGGCACGGCTCTGATGGCCACCGCAAGCGCCCGCCCGCAGCCCATCCCCGTTTATGCGGAAATGAGTTCTGTAAACCCGGTCGTAATCCTGCCCGGCGCGCTCGCCCACGGTGAGGAAGCCCTTGCCGAGGCTTTTTTTGGATCGCTCACGCTTGGCGTCGGCCAGTTCTGCACGAACCCCGGCCTGATCTTCCTTCCCAAAAATTCCGGCGAAGCGTTCCTCGCGAAGCTCAAATCCCTTATCGAGGCAGGCATGCCTAGCATGATGCTCAACGCCGGCATCTGCAAGGCCTTCGCCGACGCCACTTCTAGCTTCGCCTCAGCTTCCGGCGTGGAAACCGTCGCCCGCTGCGCCAACGCAGCTGGCCCCGGTCAAGGCGCGCCCATGGCCTTGACCGTTTCCGTCGCGGATTTCCTGAAATCAGAAACCCTCCAGGGCGAAATGTTCGGCCCCGCTACCCTCATCGTGCGCGGCTCGCTCGCGGAAATCGCAGCCGCCATCCCGCACCTCGAAGGTCAGCTCACCGCCAGCATCCACGCCACCGTCGAGGAACTCGCCGCACATCCGACCCTCGTCCCCGCCCTTCAGAATCGCGCTGGACGCATTATTTTCAATGGCTTTCCCACAGGCGTGGAGGTTTGCGACAGCATCGTCCATGGCGGCCCGTTCCCTGCCACCTCCGATGGACGTAGTACTTCCGTCGGCACCATGGCGATCTTCCGTTTCACCCGCCCTGTCACTTGGCAAAATTTTCCTGATGCCATCCTCCCCGCCGAGCTCCAAGACTCGAATCCGCTAGGGATTAAGCGGATGGAGAACTGATTATGGCAGGGTCATTTTGCCAACATGACCTACTCCGCGTGTGTTTTTACGGTGCTGGGAAGAAAGCTTCGTAAGCGATGGTGTTGGTTCCCCAGTGGTAACCTCGGAAGTCTAGACCGTTTGCCAAAAGTTCGTGCGTTTAACCTAAATACCGCAGTTCAAACGAAGATTTTCTCCGCAGAGGCGCAGAGGGAACGCTGAGAAGAGTTTGTGTTTCGGGATATTGTAGGGCATTTTTTCTCGGCAATTCCATTTCACCCATTGGGTGAACCAAGCAGTTCCATCGTTTTCCCAAATTTTCTATCTCGCACGAACCGGTGGAGTGGGCTTGGTGGTGGATGCCGCCAATGAGGAAATCGTCAAATTCTATGTCAGATACGGCTTCCGCCGCGTAGCTCCTGAGGGACTCAGGATGTTTCTACCGGCGGCATCGCTGGTGGGCGGAACGGAGATTCCGTTAGATTGATCGGCTTCCATGGGTCAACTTGGGTCACGCTTCATGTCCCGTTGACCCAGAAAAGGACAGGATGGCCCAAAATGACCCAAAGATCAAACTGGCGGAGGGGGTGGGATTCGAACCCACGGAACCTTTCGGCTCTCCAGTTTTCAAGACTGGCGGAATAAGCTCTAATCGTTTAAAATGCGTTCTGCTTACACTTTGCTTAAACTAAATCTTGCCTTTCAGCGCACTTTCTCGCATAGTCCCGCGCATGGCCAGACAGAAGAAACGCCCCACCCTCACCCATTGCAAGGTTACACAAACAGCGAACGAACGCGCACCTTGGCGGGTTTGGTTCACCACCGAGGACGGCGGAAAGCCGCGACGGGTTTTCAAATCCTACGCAGGGGAAGAGGAAGCATGGACGGAAGCAGCACGGAAGGAAACCGAGATTGCCAACCACGGCTTGCGTTATGGCGACATCCCGCCAGAGGTAAGAAGAGCTTTCGATTTCTACCGTGACGAGCGCGCAGAGTTGGAGGCCGATGGCGCAACCGTCCCAAGGTTTGAGGATTTGGTTTCCGGCGCACTTGCGGAGCTTCGCCGCGCCCATGTCGCACTAGGTGCAAACTCCCTACCCGTCGCCGAGGCCGTGGCGATCTTCACCGATTACAAGCAAACCCGCGTCGGCACCCGCCAGCTTGCCAATCTGAAAGACCAGTTGAAACGCTTCGCGCAGGATTACGGAACCCGCCCCATGCCATCCATCACCACGGCGGAAATCGAAACGTGGCTTTCATCCCTCCGTAGCCGCAGGAACCCCGAGAAACTCGCTGAACCGCCCCTGATTGCCCCCCTGACCCGCAACCACTACCGCGCAACCCTTCACGCTCTCTTTTCCTTCGCTACCGCCTCCGCCCGCTCATGGTGCCCTAGCAACCCCGTTTCCGACCTCGAACCCGAGCGATTCACCACGGAAGAGCCGGAAGCATACACGCCCGAGGATGTCGGCCGTATCATGCAAACCGCTCTCAACCAGAAACCCGACCTTGTTCCGGTTCTCGCTCTTGGAATGTTCGCCGGATTACGAGTTTCCGAAGCAATCGAGATTGACCTTGGAAAACTCCCTAAGGATTCCGCAGAGTTTCGCACCACCGGAAAGACTGGCGCGCGCATGGCACCGTACACCGACGCGTGCAAGGCGTGGCTTGCCGCTTACACGCGCCGCAGGGGCAAGGCGTGGCAAACATCCCCGCGCAGCATGGTTGACGAGATACAGGAGCTTTACGCGCTCGCCAAGGTGCAACCCATTGCCAACGGCGCGCGGCACTCCTTCATTTCCTACCGCACCGCAGAAACTCGCGACGTTGCCCGCGTGGCGGATGAGTGCGGAAACAGCGTTTCCACCATCAAGAACCACTACCGGCAACTTGTGACCACCGAGGCAGCAAAGCAATTCTTCGCCATCCAGCCGGATGCTCCCGCCGAAAATATCACAGCTATTGAGCAAGGGAGGGCGACCGCATGAAGAAGAGCGAGAAGTTCACGACCGAGGAAGGATTGCACGTGAGTGGCGAAGGCGGTGGAATGCTAATCTTCTGCCCCGATGGAAGAGTGCGTGTCCTTTATCGCGAGGAGGCAGTCTTGGCACAGTCGCACGGTTCAAACAGAACCGCCGCGAAGGTTGTTTCCGATGGCGAGCTGACGCCGGTATTCAAAAAGGCCGCTCACTATGCACGACTGAAAAGAGATGGATTTGAGTTTCCGACCGATGCCGACGATACGCGAGTTGTGAAGCTACTGGAGCTTTTCCGAGGTGATGTTTGGCCGCTTGTGCTCGCTATGGCTGAAGGTGATTCCGAGTCGCTGAGGATGCTGGCCACGGCGGTGGAGAATGCGAAAAAGCTAGCCAATGATGGAGTGATTCAAACAGTGGCTTTCGATAAAGTCGCGAAGGCAATCAGCAAGGCCGCCGAGAAGTTTGATCGAGTCCCGACGATTCCGGAAATAGTGGCCGCATTTCAAACAGTGGCTCCATCCTTCGAAGAGAGCGGTGGTGATGCTGACTCACACGTTAGGAAACATTTACGCAAGATGGGGCTTGGCTGGCTGGCTCGTGGTGGAGTTTCCGCCTAACCGCCCTCGCGAGTGCCAAGCTTAGAGACGCGGGAATCGGCACGGTTCCGAACATGGCACACATTCACAACGCCACGACGCGCCGCGATGCCGCAGAAGCACCGCAATCACTACTCGACACCCAGCAAGCTTGCAGGGCGATAAATATCAGCAAGCGCACCTTACAAGAGCGCGTAGCAGCCCGAGAAATCGGACACATCAAGATTGGCCGCTCAATCAGATTCCATGTCGATGACATTGCCCAATTCATCGAACAGAACAGAGTGAAGGCCATTGGCTGGAAAGGGGGCGCACGATGAACCCCGAACCCCTTCCGGTGGAGTTGTTGGTTTCTAACGACGCTCGCCGTGATGCAGACCCGATCCTAGACCACGCGCCAGCCGTCCGCTCCAAGTTGGATTCCGACCGCTTGCTTGCCATCCTCGACGAACTTGAAAGGGAGGATGCACAGTGAACGACCAATTCAATCAAAGTGACCAAGGGGCGCACGTGATCTTGCAACCCAGAGCCGAGCGAAACGCGAAAATCCTGCTCGCCCTTTGGATGGATCACGGGCGAATTCCCGCTCTCGACTTCGCCACCGAACGCTTCCCCACTGAACCGCTGGCAATCCTCGCCGAGCGCATCACCGACGCGCTCGCCCGTGGCCGCCGTGGATGGACTGAGATATTCGCGGACACCGCCGACAACGCCGTTATTTCATGCGATGAAGCACTCCGCGAACATGAGGCAAAGCACGGGGAAACGAACGTCGCAGAGCTACGGCAGCACCTTGGTGACTTCCACAACGTCAAAGCCCGCCAGCTTGCCGCATGGAGGTTTCAAGACGCGCTTGAGCGTGGCGAGGACACCGCCGAGATCGTCGCTGAACTTGCCGCCCTGAATGCCGAAGAACTCGACAGCAGCAACTTACTTTCGCGAGCCTATCGCGTTGCATACGACCCCGACGAAACACCGCCACCGGATGAAGCGTGCATGGCCATCGGTGACGTTGCAGTCGCGGCACGCGGCAACCTAACAGTCCTCCAAGGCAAGTCCAAGGTGGGCAAGTCTGCCGTCGTCTCCGCCATCCTAGGCGCAGCACAGCGCGGTCAATACGCGGTCAAAGGCGACACCCTCTGCTTTGAATGGGAGGGACTAGCCGAGGGCGCAATCATCCACTTGGACACCGAGCAATCCCGCGCCGACTGGCACGGCCTAGTCACCCGCAGTATCCACCGAGCAGGAATACCGGTAGTTTCCGACCGCCTAGTTTCCCTCCCGCTTGTCATGTTTGCTCGCAGCGAACGCCTGATGATTCTGGAGGGCGCACTGGCCAAGGAAGCCGACAGGCACGGCAGGATCGACG
>CAMBQC010000028.1 GCA_945869855.1 Prosthecobacter debontii | reverse complement strand
CGGTATTCGGCTTCGGAATGGCGACATCCGCCTTGAGGGACTCGCGCACCGCGATGGGCGGGCCGAAGAGGCCGCCCCGGGCCATCTGCTCCTGCGAGAATACGGGCAGGGAGAGCACGCATAGCAGGGCGCACCCAAGAAATTTTCCGAAATGGTTCATGGTTAGAAGGTCATGTTTGCTGAGAGGAATCCGCTATACAGGACATCCGAAACATCCTGAGAATGGGCAGAGGTGAAGCCCGGGACACCGGGCGCGGAGGTGCGGTAGATGTCCTTGAAGCCCGCCCCCGGAAACAACATCCCGAGACCGGCGGCGAGGCGGATGTTGTCGGTGAGCAAAGGCCGGTATTCCACCCCGAAGCTCAGATCCCAGCCGATTTCCGGGTCGATCTCATCGGTGACGAGCGCGGTGGACATCGCGTCAGTTTCCATGAACAGCAGGTAGTTCAGGTTCGCGAACAGGCGCACCTTGGGGGTGATCTCCCATTCCTCGCCGAGACCCGCAATGAAAATACCCGGGTTCACGAAGCTCGACTGGCCAAGGAACTTGTTCGAGCTGAGATCGGGGATCAGGCTCAGGCGCTGCTTGAGCGCGACGGCCGTTCCGCCGAGGTTCATACCCTGCCGTTGCCAATAGCTGAACGGGCCGCCGATGAAGTTTGGGTTGTCCACGATCGCGTCCCAGCCCGTCGCCGTATCATCGGTGGCATCATCGTCGCCCGATCCGTAGAACAGCGTAAACTTGTGGCGCATCCAGTCCACATCCACGGAGATTTCCATGGCAGCCATCCACGCACTGATGTCCACCGAGCGTCCGGCGATGCCGTTGAGATCGTCCTCGCCGAAGACATGGTAGAGCGAGTGGCTGATGTTCGCGCGGCCGATGTGTCCCTCGCCGTTCCAGCCGATGTAGTAGGCCTCCAGTTCATGCGGGGCGATCGTGCCGATGGGAGCCGGGCGGACGATGTTTCCCGCGCTGTCGTAGGTCAGTCCGTCGCCGCCGTTGTCCCAATTCGACAGGAAACTCACCTGGGCGGTGTAGCCCTCGAAGAGGAAGTCCTGGCAATACAGGTTGGCGACGAAAACGTTCTGGTCGCGGTCATCCCAGGTGTTCAGCTCGGAAAAGGATTCCTTTTCGAAAAGGTCGAACAGCGCGACGTTGAACTGCAGGCGGTTCTTCCAATAGTTGCCGAACAGCCGGTATCCCCAGTTCGAATCGAAGAACACGTGACCGCGGAAGTCCGCGTTGAAGGTTTGCGTGCCGACACGCATCGCTGCGAAGTCGTAATTCTCCGATAAGTCTAGTAGATGCGCCTCGAAGAAAAATTGCTGCAGCGCGAGATGGTTCTCGAAGCGGTCGGTCGCGTCCGTGCGGTGGAAATCGCCGTTCGCGGGGAAAAGCAGCGGATCGAGAAAGCCGTCGATGTCGCCGGGGTTCACGATGCCGGGGTTTCCCAAAAAGGGATTGGCGGGTGGCGGATTCGTGCCCGCGCCGAGTCCGCGCGGATCCGGTGCGATCACGCCATTTTCATAACCGGAAACATAGTTTGTATTGAAAACAGGCTGGATGCGGAACAGCCACTCCACCGGTTTGAAGGAGGTTTCCCCCCTGAAGATGTCGAGCGTCAGGCTGGTGTTCGTGACGATCACCTCCTGATCCCCGCGGCCGTAAAACTCGGAACCGAACGGGCGTGCGGTGCTGACGCCGGAAGGGATCGGGATGTCGTGGACCTCTACGTCAGTGATGTTCTGAAACGTCAACGACGCGAAATACTCCTGGCCGTAGATGGGGATGTCGCCCTTCAGTTTACTTTGGTAATAGGGATGCCAAAGATACGGTGTCTTCTCCTCATAGGGCGTTTCCGCGAGCGCCGGATCCTCATAGCGGTCCCATACGCCGGTCGGGATCAGATACCGGTTCTCGATGGCCGTGAAATTCTCAGGATACTCGGCATGGTCGTGGTGCCCGGCGTGCCAGTGCTCATAGATGCGCCCCTCGTAACGGACATCCTTTCTCGGCAGCACCATGTCGTCGGGGATATCGGGCTCGAAAAGCTCCTCCACGCCCTGCACCAGCTCCATGTCCAGCTCGCGCCGTGACACGCCGCTGCGCGGCAAGCTCATAACATCGGGAATCTCCACCGCGAATTTTGGAAACGTCTTCGGCGCACCGGCATCGCGGCGGAAAAAGCGGTCGTCGCCTTGGCCGAGATCATCCTTGAAAAAGCGCCCGAAGCCCGACGGCTCCTCCAACTCAACGGCGGGAATCGTGCCGCCTCCCGCGCCTCCTCCTCCCGTCGCGCCCATGCCGGGGTCGGGATTGAAAACAGAAGGTGGTAGCAGAGGTTCTTCCGTCACCGTGATTCGTGACTTGTTTTCAAAGACGGGCAGCGGCGGATCGCGATACAGCTCCACGCCCGCATCCGGGGAAAAGGAGTCGGGCGCTTCCGGCACGGTTTCGGCGCGGTGCTGCTGCGCGGTCAGTCGGTCGGGGCGTTCCTCGCCGGGCGCGAGATCCCATTCCGGCGTCCGCTTGTGCGGCGGGTGGTAACAGGTCGTCAGCAACACGCCCGCGCATGAAACCGCGAAACGCCTGCCTGTTTTGAAAAATCCGCCGGTCATTTTCTCGCAACTTCCATGGATCGGTGAGCGTGACTATTGGACATTGGAGTCCGCCAATTGGTCGAGTTTCCTGACAAAATGATCCGCGGCATCCGCATCGAAGCTCTTGGGCGGCTGCGCGGCCTTGAAGAGCTCGTCGAGTGCACTCTCGGCAAAAGCTGTTTTCTCGCCCGCGGCGATGGCGGATTGGTTCAGCCGGTCGATGGCGAGTGCGACCCGCTCAGCATAGTAACCGACCGCCCACATCCGGTATTCCCCGGCTACTTTATCGAAAGCGCCGACCTCGAAGGGCTTGCGGTGGCTCATCAGTTTATCGAGTGCCGCGCGGCTTTGCGCGCTCGTCATCGGCGCGGCGGAAATTTTTTTGGCGAAGTCATCCGCCGTGCGCACGAGGTCTGTTCCCGCCGCACCGTCCCAGCCGGTTCCGCTCGCGGCGAGCAGCTCCCTGATCGCCTCGATCTCCGCTGTCCTCGCGTCGCCGGGTTCGCGGGCTACTTGCGCCGCCGCCTCGCGCAATGCCACCGCCTGGCCGACGAGCCATGTCTGCGCGTGGGAGAAATCCGCGTCCTCGCGCCAGTGCTTCGGCTCACCTAACAGAAGTCCGTCGAGTTCGAAAAGCAGCGGCGGGTGCTTCGCTTTCATCAGCTCATCGCTGAGGTTCTGGTGGCAGGCGACACAGTTGTTCGCGCGCTGGTAAGCGCTCCCTAGGGGGCGCATCCCCAGCTTCTCAAGGGCCGCTTTCGGATAGTCCGGGCGGGTGTGCGAGAGGATCCAGTTCTCCGCCCCACCATGGCAGTTCGCGCAGGAGAAGTCCTCGGCCTTGGCTTTCGAGTCCGGCGTAAAAAGCGATGGCTCGACGTTGCGCAGCGGCGCGTGGCATGCCGTGCAGCTTGCTGATTCCACGGCGCTGGCGATACCCATCTGCCGCGCCATCGCGGCGGATTGCCCGTTCGTCAAAGTCGCGGAAGCCTTGGAGTGCGGATCGGAGCGTTTCCAGATATGGTAAGCTCCTCGATTCAGTCCCGCGCCGCCGTGACAACCGCTCGTCGCACATGAGTCGGAACCCAGAACCCTAGACACGCCCGAAGGTTCGCCCGATGCGATATGCAAAATACAGAATGATACCATAACCGCAGAACTTAGTAACACTTTATACATCTAATAAATTATGTAACTTTACGAACACCCTATGGCAAGCCAATTAACTACTCTCACCAGTGAGGCACTTAATGCATATCCTTCAATTTTCTTTCAGATTATCGAGTGCCGCCACCGAAGTAGGGATTGACTACTCATGGCGAAATTTGTATCTCAAATGGTGTTAAGAAATGAAAGTGGACAGTAAAAGATGACTCCGAGCATCCGAAAAAGTCCGCTCGCATCCGTATTGTTTCTAACCAAGAAATAGCCACGCCGTGAACCCCGAGATCCTCCTCCGTTCCCCTGCCTTCTCGGATCCATTCCTAGTCGTTGGCATGGCTGGAGTAGCGCTCATGCTCGGCTACATCGCCACGCAATGGTGGGCGGCCACACGTAGATATGCTTTCGAAGCGCAGCGCAGCCGCCTGGAACTGGCCGCACTGGGTAAAAAGATCGACGTTCTCAACCTCAAGGCGCAGGCGGCCCCCGAGGTGGCGTGGAACGGATATCGGAAGTTCACGGTCGCAAAAAAGGTCGAGGAGTGTAACGACACCTTTTCCTACTACCTCTCTCCACATAACGGCAGGCCGCTGCCTTCCTTCAAACCCGGCCAATACCTCACTTTCGAAGTCCAACCGCCGGGCGCCCCCAAGGCACAGATCCGCTGCTACTCTCTGTCCGACGGCGCTCTAAGCGCCGACCACTACCGCGTCACAATCAAGCGCTACGTGAAGGAGGACGGCACACCGGGTGTCGTCTCCAACTACTTCGCTGACCACGTTTCCGAAGGCGATCTCCTCAACGTAAAGGCTCCTTCAGGGAAATTCTATCTCGATGTCGAGGTGGACCGCCCTGTCGTCCTGATTTCTGGCGGTATCGGCATCACGCCCATGCTCGCCATGGCCCGCGTGCTCACCCATATCAATGACAAGCGGGAGATCTATTTCTTCTTCGGCTGCCGCAGCGGCGTGGATCATATGTTCCGCGACGAGGTGATCGAGCTACAGAAAAAGAACCCTAATATGCGGCTGCATATCTGTTACAGCCGGCCGGACGAGGTTGATGTGAAAGGCCAAGATTACAATCATCACAGCCGCGTCACCGTTGACCTGATAAAGGAAGTCCTGCCTTCCAGCAATTTCGAATACTATCTCTGCGGCCCGGGTCCGTTCATGGATTCACTCGTATCGGGACTCTATGAATGGGGCGTCCCCAAGAAGGACGTGAAGTTCGAGGCGTTCGGCCCCGCCACCGTCAAGTCCGGCGCGAAGGATACCAACCCCAAGGCCGCCGCCGATACGCCCGCTTTCGAGATCGAGTTTTCACGTAGCAGCAAAAAGGTCGCATGGGATCCATCCTCCGCCAATCTGCATGCTTTCGCTGAAAGAAATGGGATCCCCATTGATCTAAGTTGCGGCGCGGGCAGCTGTGGCTCCTGCCTTGTGGCGGTGAAAAAAGGCAACGTCGAATACGACCTCGAGCCAGGCCACGAAGTCGATGAGGGAAGCTGCCTGACATGCATCAGCCGCCCATGCTCAAACATGGTGATCGACGCCTGAAACAAACTCCATGGCGCAATCCGATACCAATCTCGCTTCCCTCGTCCGCCAAGCGGAACGCCCCCCGCGCTGGGGCGAACCGCTCGACCCCGCGATGGGCGAGGACACGCTCGACATGCTTCTCGCATCGGAGCCGTTTTCCCAGATGGCCGCCTCCCGTTTCCCTGCCGGAACCCCACTGCGCGAAATCCTGAGAAATGACTCCGCCGTCCGCGAATACACCCCCGGCGAAATCGTCCTCCGCAAGGACGACTACGGCACCTCCGCCTTTCTGGTTCTGAGCGGAGAGGTCGATGTGGTCATCCGCCCCGAGATCAATCCCCGCCTGCTGGGCCGCGCCGTCAGGGCAAAGAAAACCTTTGTCGCCCGCCTTGCGCAGCTTTGGAACAACAACCCTGAACCCGAGGGCTGGCGGAAACGTTCGCCCCGCGCCAGCGATAAAAAATGCGCTTCCATCGACAACGGAAAGACATCCGTTTATCTCCAAGACTATCCCCGGATCGTTTCGGGATCGCAGACCGCGAAGCTGGGTGAAGGCAGCATGTTCGGGGAGATTTCGGCTCTCAGCCGGATGCCTCGGACCGCCACCGTGGTCGCCGCCTCGCCGGTCACGCGCCTGCTGGAGTTCACATGGGAAGGCCTGCGCGACATCATGAAATACGATCCCGCCCTCAAGGCGCGGATCGACAAGATTTACCGGGAAAACTCGCTGAAGGCATTCCTCAGCAACCACCCGCTTTTCAACCACCTCGACGACGCCTCCTACAAGGAGCTTTGCGACGCAGCACAGTTGGAAACCTACGGCGATTACAACTGGTCCGGCGCTTACAAACGGCTGGTCAAGGATGGCGAAACCTCCAGCGCCAACGAACCGGTGATTGTGCGGGAAGGCGATTATCTCAACGGCATCCACATGATCCGCGCCGGTTTTTGCCGCGTCAGCCGCAAATACGGCGGCGGCGAGCGGACGCTCAACTACATCGGCGCGGGCAGCGTGTTCGGCTTCGGCGAGATCGCGAACCATTGGCAAAAGCCCGATGATGGCCTGCAGGCCACACACTCGCTCCGTTCCCTCGGATACGCCCACCTCATTTTCATCCCCACCGCCGCGCTGGAGAAATTCGCGAACCGCAAATGGGCGGCTGCGGAGCTCGGCAGTGCGATTCTTCCCGATGTAGCCGAAGCTGGCCTCGACGAGGACGAAGAAGCCCCGCCCGCCGCCCTGATGGAGTTCCTAGCGGAGCACCGTTTCCTCAACGGCACCAAATCCATGGTCATCGACATGGATCGCTGCACCCGCTGCGACGACTGCGTCCGCGCCTGCGCCTCCACCCACGACGGCAACCCGCGCTTCCTCCGCCATGGGCCGATCATCGATAATCTGATGATCGCCAACGCGTGCATGCATTGCGTCGATCCCGTCTGCATGATCGGCTGCCCCACTGGCGCGATCCACCGCACCAGTTTCAGCGGCGAGGTGGTGATAAACCCCGCCAGCTGCATCGGCTGCACCGCCTGTGCGAACAACTGCCCCTACGACTCGATCCGCATGGTCGAGGTGCGCTCCGAAAAGGGCGAGTTTCTCGTGGACGAGGAGTTCCAGCCCATACTCAAGGCCACCAAGTGCGACTTCTGCGTGGAGCAGAAAAGCGGCCCGGCCTGCGTGAACGCCTGTCCGCACGACGCGCTCAGCCGTACCAACCTCACCCGCATCACCCCGATCGCACATTGGCTAAGAAAGAACTAGAACGCGTCCGCCGACGTTTCGTGGGACTGCTGCTCACCCTTCTCACGGTGGGAGGCCTGTTCGCGGCGTATGTGTTTTTCGCGCCGCACTATCCGCGCCACGCCTACCTCAGCGGCTGGGTTTTCCTCGCGGTGATGCTTTTCCTCACCTTCTTCAATTTCCGGAAAAAAGTCCCCTTCCTCCGCATGGGCAGCGTGGGCTTCTGGCTGCAGGTGCATGTCTATGTCGGCATCCTCTCCGGCGCGCTGTTTTTCGTGCATATCGGTTTCTCCTGGCCGCACGGATTGCTCAACCAGATTATCGCGGTGATCTTCGCCATCGTGTTCGTGAGCGGAGTAATCGGGCTTTGGATCAGCCGCTCGTTTCCGAAAAGGCTCACCGTCGCGGGCTTCGAGACACCCTTCGAACGCATGCCCCATGTCCGTATTGCCCTCCGCAAGGAGGCCGAGGCGCTGATTCTCGCCGGCGTGGACAACCAGACCTCACCGGTGATCGCCGAGTTTTTCACAGACAAGATCGGCCTGTTTTTCGCGAAACCCCACAACCTGGTCGCGCACCTTTTGCGCTCGCAGAACCCGCAGGCTTCGCACCGCTCGCAGTTTGCTGAGATCCGCCGCTACGCGAAAAGAACGGAGCTCGGCATGCTCGGAAAGCTGGAGGATCTCGTCGAGCAGAAGCACCTCCTCGATTACCAATACGCCCTCCAATTCACCCTACGTGCCTGGCTTTTCGTCCATATTCCGCTCAGCTACTCCCTCCTCATCCTCAGCGTGGCACACATCATCGTCGTCTACTCGTTCTCCGGTTCCGCCCCATGAAAAACGACAGGAAATACCCCGAGTTCGCCTCCCACGAATATGTCCGTCCTAACCTGAATTGGGATTGCGGCCACACCTGCGAGGGCTGTCCTTGCCGCATCGGCCCCTCACCGAAAGGTGAATGCCGCGCCACTTTCGAGTGCTCGCCGAAGCTCGTCACCAAGCCCGGCGAGACGAAAGGGCATTACTCTTGCACACGGCCGAAGTCCGGCGGCGGAAAATGCGAGAACGGCCCGATGCCCGACGGCTCCTGCTGCAACGCGATCCCGAAATGCCGTCCACGCCGCACCCTCCGCTCCATGCGGAAACTCGCCGTCGTTTTCACCTGCATCGCCACCGTGCTGCTGCTCTGCATTGGCGTCAGCCGCAGCATGCGCGATGATTTCGTGAACCCCGGCCCGATCTCCAGTATCCACTCCAGCGAGCATTTCGTGAACATTCATAAGAAGATGTCCGGCGACGCCAGCACATGCGCCGCCTGCCACGATGGCGCGAAGGACGGTGCCGCCTCCTGGCACACGAAAGCCCTCGGTGCCTTCAAGGAAGGACTCGCCCCCGCCGATCTCATCAAGCGCGGCCCGATTGAGTCCTCCGCCATGGACAAGAGCTGCCTCGCCTGCCACCAGGGCATGGAATTCCACCAGCCGAACATGCCCGCGAATTTTGCCTGTCAAGAGTGCCACAAGGAACACGGCACGAGCGGCTTCATGCCTCCCGCGGATAGCGCCTACTGCATTTCCTGCCACGGCGACACCGATCTCATGGCGACATCCCGCGATCTCGGCGCGAAAATCAGCCCGCACTCCTTTCCAAAATTCACCGGTGGCAGCGATGGTATAGTCGCCGCCCGCGTTCGCCCTGAGGGCGGCTACACAGAGGTCATCAACGCCTTCCACACGGATCACCCCGAGTTCCGCCAGATCAAGGACAGCTTGGCGGGCAAGATCCAGGACACCAATACCCTCAAGTTCAACCACGCCGTCCACATGGGCAAAGGAGCCATGCCGCGCGAATTCAATTGCGCCGATTGCCACGAGCAGGACGGCCGCGGCGAATACCAGCAACCCATCACCTACGAGAAGCATTGCACCGAATGCCACACCCTCCAGTTCGACGAGACCACCCCAGGCCTCACCCTCCCCCACGGCGATCCCTACCACGTCCGCGCCTTTCTCCGCAGCCTCAACATCCAATACGAGGAATTCGGCCGCGACATCGAAGGCATCACCGGCCGCGAGGAACTCATCGCTTACATCAAGGGGAAAAGGGAAAGCATCGAGGGTCAGTATGAAACCGGCGAGGATCTCGAGCACATGGTCTTCTTCTCCGACAAGGGCACCAAGTTCGCCGACGGCCAGCGCGCCGCTTTCACCGGCTGCGCCGTATGCCATGAGGTAAAACCGGCCGAGAGCATCAACGCCACACCGAAGATTGAGAAGGTCGCTGTCCCCGTCCGCTGGATGACCCTCGGGAAATTCGACCACTCGCTCCATGAAAAAGGCCTCACCTGCCTCGATTGCCACGACGTGATGAATAGCGAGCTCACCTCCGATCTTAACCTCCCCTCCATCAAATCCTGCATCGACTGCCACAGTCCGCAAGGCGGCATCGACCACAGCTGCACCAGTTGTCACACCTACCACAACAGCAACCCGTTCACCCCCCTCGGTGAAACCCCCGCCGAACCGACCAAGGCGGATAAGTGATTGGTCTTTGAGGCCTAGAGAAAAACGCAGAGCCGCAAAGATCGCCGAGAAAGAGCAGAGCCAGCCCTCTTGAAAAAAATCATCATTCATATTCCAAAATCTCCAGCTCCGCGTCCCCTCCGCGACCTCTGCGGCTCTTCGTTGAAATCTCCCCCCATTTCCGCATGAAGCCCCTCATCCTAGCCGCCCTTTCCCTAGCCCTGCTCTCCTGCTCCGAGGAAAAGGAAATACCCACTTTCCGTATCGCCGATGCAGAAACGGTGTCGACCCCCGCCCCGAAAAAAAGCAAGGAACCCCGCCCGCTCCGCTGGGTCGCCCCGGAGACCTGGGAGGAGGAAAAGCCCGGCCAATTCCAGGTCGCCCTCTACCGCATCGCCCCCGGCATCACCGCTGCCGTTTCACGTTTCCCCGGCGACGCCGGAGGCACCGCTGCCAACGTCAACCGCTGGCGCCAACAGGTCGGCCTCGCACCCTCCCCTGACACCGGCGGGGAGGTCATCGCCCTCGCGGAAAGTGATTCGCAGGCGCGCTGGTTCGAGCTGAAAGGCGAGGAGCGCAGCATCCTCGCGGCGATCATACCGGTGGACAGCGAGACATGGTTCTTCAAGCTCGACTCCCCCACCATCGCCCTCGAGACCGCCCGCCCCGGCTTCATGGATTTTCTAAAAAGCACCGAGATCGGATCAGCCGCACAAGCCGTGCCCCCGGTCATCGACCTCCGCCCGCCTGCCGGCTGGCAGAAACAGAAGCCCACCCCCCCGCGCTTCGCCACCTACCGCATCCCCGCCACTGGCCCCGAGGGCATCGATGGCGATGTCTCTGTCGTCGCCCTCCCCGGCGAGGGCGGCGGCAACCTCGAAAACGTCAACCTCTGGCGCGCCCAACTCCGACTTCCCCCCTTGGAAAAGGAAGACGATCCCGCCCTTGGCGAAACCACCCCAAGCACCCACGGCGCCATCACTCTCTTCCACATGACCAGCGCCGAACCATTATTCACCGGCGACCGCCACGCCGCCATCAGCGCCGCCATCCTCCGCACCGCAGATACCACCTGGTTCTTCAAACTCACTGGCGAAGCTAAAATGGTCACTGCCCAGCGTGCGAGCTTTGTGGACTTCGTCCGCACGGCCCAAACACGGTAGGGATGATCCGGCCTCGGTCGTCCCACTTCCAAAATCCGCACGCACGATGAACCCTGCGGGAGTGCGATCTCGGGGAAACCTGCTTCCACCGCGGGATCACATCACCCTTCCAAGAGGATCGCCGTTCCGTTTTCGATCAGGGCCGACCGGGCCGGATCAGCCCTACCTTCATTGGGTGGCGGTTGCTGCCACCTGTTTGGCCATCCCCTCAGCGAGTTCACGCAACTCCTCGGCAGGGATGGCGTAGGTCTCGGCGCGGTTGGCGCGGGCGATGTTCATGCCGACGGCGCGGCCTTCGAGGTCGAGGACAGGGCCGCCCATGCTTTGACTGGCGCCGAGGACGTCGTGCTGGATGACGCGGGGAAATCCGCTGCGGCGGTTGGAGAAATCGCCACTCATCTCGTCGTTACGGGAAGCCTCGCGGAACAGATCACCGCGGGCGGAGAGCTTGACGTCGAGTTCGGTTTTCTTCCCTTCGCGCAGGAGGGTGACTTTCACGTCCGTGCCGGATTTCATCTCGCTGAGGAGTTTTCCAAGGGCGGCGATTTCCTTGAACGGCTTTCCGGCGATGGTGGTGAGAATATCGCCTTTTTTCATCCCGGCTTTCTCGGCCCCGCTGTCCTTGCTGACTTCCTCGACGGCAAGACCCTTCTTGGTTTCCTTTAGAGTGACGCCGAGCACCGCGCCGCCTTCGGGAGGGATCTCGCGGGCGTCAGCGCTGATGATCCCGGCGAGGACGCGGCGGTTCGTGCGGCTGGTGACGCCATTGACGACGACCCATGTGCCGCGCGGGAGCTTGCTGTCCGGGGCGAAGACGACGGGAGTGAGATCCGCTGCCTCGATCTTGAGCAATGCCACGTCCCAGCGTGGATCGGTCATCACGACCTTCGCGTCCCTGTAGGATTCTTTGTCCACGCGGACATCAATTTTTCCGACACCCTCGACCTCGCTGGCCTTGGTGAGGATGCAGCCGTCGGCGCTGATGACGGTGCCGTAGGCGATCTCCTTGTTGCCGTCGTAGATGACGGCGCTGGATTTCTGGATGACCTCGCGCTGCGGTTCGAACACGGCGGTCACTGCCGCGCCGGTGGTGCGGAAATTCGTTTCTAGTCTCTGCTGCGCCGACGCAGGGAGGGCGAGCGCCATCGCGAAGGCGAGTCTAACGCTTGCCGAGCTTGAGGTTGACGGTTTCATCTTTGCCATCGCGGGTGATTTCGAATGCTAGTTTGTCCCCCTCAGCGAGTTCCGCGAGGATGGATTGGAGTTTTTCGCGGGAGTCGAGCTTCTCGCCGTTGAGCGTGCGGAGCAGGTCTCCTTCCTTGATGCCCGCCTCTTCCGCCGGGCTTTTTTTGCCGACCTTGGTGACCTCGATCCCGCCCTCCGCAGGCTTCGTGGCGATGCCGAGGAAGCCTTTGCCTTTCTCAGGCTTGTCCACGAACGGCCCCTCGCCAATGAACTCGGATTTCAGCATTCGCTCCCAGTTGTCCGTGAAGACTTTCACCGGCACGTGCATGTTCACGCCGACCACCGCGCCGACCCGCGAGTGGATGCCAATGAGGCGACCTTCCATATCGAAGAGCGGCCCGCCGGAATCACCGCCGATCAGAGCCCCGTCGGTCTGCAAGGTGGTGTTCGCCACGCGGACAAGCCGCCCGATGCGGGATACGGCACCGCGATCCTTGTCGAAGCCGCCGGAGTGGCCGAGCGAGAAAACCCAGTCGCCGAGCTTCGTGTCGTCGGCCTTGTTGATCTCCAAGAAAGGGTAAGGCTTTCCGTCAGGAAGTTTCTCGGTGATCTGGATCAGGGCGGCGTCCGTCTCGGAATCGAGCCCGCGTGTCTCGGCCTTGAGCTTGGTGCCGTCTGCCATGATCACGGTCACGTCTTTTCCGACTCCGGTGGAAACGTGCGCGGCGGTCATTACCAGCCCGTCTTCCGAAACGATCACGCCGCTGCCGGAGCCATCGCCGAGATCGATGCAAACCGTGGCGGTCTGCGCCTTGGGGATCGCGGCGAGCAGCGCGTCCTGGATCGCCTTGATGTCGCCAGGCGACTCGGGAGCTTTCTTGTCGTTGACCGGAAACGCTCCCGCGATGGGAGCGAGGAGAGCGAAGAGGAAGAGAGAACCACGGATGGCACGGATGGGCACGGATGAAGAGGGTTTGGATTTGGGTTTTCTCATATAGAAAGATCCGTGTTGATCCGTGCTATCCGTGGTTGCCTCTTACCGTTCCAAAATCTCCACCTCGTATCCATCGGGATCGGTCACGAAGGCCATCTTCGTCGCGCCGCCGGTGAATTTCTCCCGCCAGTCGGAGGGCCAGATCTCGATGCCGGCTTTCTCGACCGTGTCGCAATATTCCATGATGTCATCGACGCCGAGGCAGGTGTGCATGAGATCCTCCGGGCAGGTGGCGGTGTAATCCGGCGACCACGTGAGCTCCAAAAAGACATCGTTGCCCTCCAGTTCCATGAAGGCGAGCTTGTTGCCTTGCGGAGAGTCCTTTCTTTTGCCAAGCCTGTAGCCGAGCTTTTCGTAGAACGCGATTGAATCCTCTAGGCTCTTCACCCGGATGCGTGTGTGCAAAAACCTGATTGTCATACGCCAACACTGAACCAAGTTCCAACACCCCGCAAGCCCGCCATGGAATTTACTGAAATCGACTGTGATGATTATCGCAACCTCCTCATGGAGATCCACTGCACCCGCATGCCTTTCGGGATGTTCGGAAAGGAAAAATACCCGCCAAACGGGGTCCCGCTCTGCGACCTCCCCGAGGAATACCTGCTTTGGTTCAAACAACGCTCCTTCCCCAAAAACCGCCTCGGCGAACTCATGGCTCATGTCTGCGAGATCAAGGAACTCGGCATGGACTCGCTGTTCGAGCCGATGAGGAAAGCGAATGGGGGAAGGACGAAACTTTAAGTTTAGAGTTTAAAGTTTCAAACCAAGCCGTCCTTCCGCGCCTGCTTCCAATACGCGTACTCGGAGCGATTGAAATCGACGTATTCGGGCGAGAGGTCGCTGGAATACATCGTGTAGGCGGCTTCGCCCTGGTTGAGGTCGATGTCGATGGTGAATTCCGGTGCGGCGACGACCTCGCGGAGTTCGTCCATCGGCGTCTCCGCCTGGAGGCCGCCGAGGCAGGCGGCTTTCCCGCCGATGAAAATGTCGATCAGCTCCTCGCGGATCCGCGCGCGCGAGTAGCCGACGGCGTGGATGATGCGGCCCCAGTTCGGGTCGCCGCCGTTCCATGAGGATTTCACCAGTGCGCTTTTGCAAACGGCCTCGGCGACCTTTTTCGCATCGAGGTGGGTGCGCGCGCCCTTGACGTTCACGGTGACGAATTTCGTGACGCGCTCGCCGTCGCGGACGACCGCTTTCGCGAGCTCCAGCATCACCCATTTCAGTGCATCGCGGAACTGTTTGCAGGCGGTGCCGTTGCGGCGGGCGGTTGTCATGCCGCTGGCGCCGTTCGCGAGCACGATCACCGTGTCGTTGGTGCTCATGTCGCCGTCGATGGTGATGCGGTTAAAACTTTCCTCCACGGATTCCTGGACGGCGCGCTGGAGGCAATCGTGGGAGAGATTTGCGTCGGTAGTGATGAAGCACAGCATCGTGGCCATGCTCGGCGAGATCATGCCCGCGCCCTTCACGCAGCCGCCGATGCGTACCCGGTGCTCACCGATGTCGAAGGAGATCGCGACCTCTTTCTCGTGCGTATCACTGGTGATGATCGCCCGTGCGAAATCGTTACCCTTTTTCGCGGCGAGACCTTCCACGAGCTTCGGGATGTGCGGCGTGATTCTAGTCATCGGCATCGGTAGGCCGATCACGCCCGTGGAGCATACACCGACCTCCGTTTTTTTCAGGCCGAGGCCTTTCGCCGCCGCCTCGCACATCGCCGTCGCGTCCTGGATGCCGCGCAGGCCGGTGCAGGCGTTGGCGTTGCCGGAGTTTACTATGACGGCGCGCAGGCTGCCCTTGCGTAGGTGGCTTTGCGAAACCCTGACCGGCGCGGCCTTGACCTTGTTCGTGGTGAACGTCCCCGCGGACACGCATTTCATTTCCGAAAACAGCAACGCGAGATCCAAGCGGTCGCTCGCGGGGTTCTTGATGCCGCAGCTGATCGCGGAAAGGAGGAAGCCTTTCGCGGCACCGACGCCGCCTTTGATTTTTGTAATCGGAAAATCCATACCCAACGAACGGCGGGCAGAGTAACGACCCCGCACACGCGCGCACAAGCAATTCCTCAGCAAACCCGTGATGCAGCGGATCCTAACCGATCACACGCCCCCAGATCGCCTTCAGATAGCGTGACTCGGGATAGTTCGAGAGCGTCGGATGATCCCCGCCCGCACCCGTGCGGTCGAAGACCTGGAGCCGCTTGTCCTGGCGGTGGATCACGTTGGTGACGATGTTCTCAAAAGCCTCCACCCCGAGCTGCCCGGAGCACGAACACGTGACCATCACGCCATCCTTTTCCACGAGCTGGGCGGCGAGCTTGTTGATGTCGTGGTATTTCGCGTAGCCCTCCTCGTCCTCTTTTCCGAACATGAATTTCGGCGGATCCACCATGACCACGTCCCACTTCCGGCCGTTTTCAAGCATCGTCCGCATCCACGTAAAGGCATCCGCGTGGGTGAGCTTGACCTTCGTGTCGTTGAGGTTCGCATTGCGCTTCGCCATGGCGACGGCCGCCTCGTCGAGATCCACCGCCGTGACCTCGGCTGCCCCGCCCAGCGCGGCGGAAACCGCGAAACCGCCCGAGTAGCAGCAGAGGTCGAGCACGCTCTTCCCCTGCACGATGCCGGAGAATTTTTTCCGGTTGTCGCGCTGGTCGCAGAAAAACCCGGTCTTATGCCCTGTGGTGAAATCGATCTCGTAGCGCACGCCGTTTTCCGTCACTTTCACCAGCCGCACCTTGTCGCTCTCCACCCCGCCGCTGCGCGGGATGCCTTCGATGCGCGCCAGATCGGCGTCCACCTGGACGACCACCCGTTTCGTGCCGAACACCTCATGCATCAGCGGCAACCATTTTTCCAAGCGCATCCAAGCCCCGAGCGCGGTGATCTCCACCGAGAGCACGTCGCCGAACCTGTCCGCCACGATGCCCGGCAGGAAATCCGCATCGCCGTGGACGCAGCGGTAGCATTCCGTCTCGGCATCGAGCTTCAGGACATCCCGCCGCAGCCCGCCGGCCCTAGCGATTGCGTTTTCGAAAAACGTCTCGTCAAGATCTTCTAAACTATGGCTCACGATGCGCAAGGGCATACGCGCCTTCGGGTTCCACAAGCCCCAGCCGAAGCGCGTGCCCTGTTTCCCCATCACCTCCACCAGATCCCCCGCCCTTGCATCCCGCGAAACCTCGCCCACCATTTTTGGCCAAATTGAAGGATGAAACGTTTGGTATTTGAGTTGGACGATGGGCACGCCCCTTGTTAGTCCGCTGGCCGCAAACCTTAAACTTCAAAATCCCGATTTATTGCGCGCGGAAAATCCTTTCAAATCCCGATGAGTTTTTCCATCGCTTCCCGTGCCGCATCGTTTCGTTTCTCGCCTTCACCGCGAATGACGATGTATGCGCGTCCGGTTTTCCTGATTTCCGCTATATGGCGTTCATAAAGCATCAGGCGCTCATGCGGGTGCTCACGCAAAGGATCCGCAACCCATGGCAGGTCGGGGTAGCAGACGAGATAGACGTGGTCGGACTCTTGTGCGATGCCGTTGAGAATGGATTCATCGCAGCGTGAGAAGGCGACATCACACCAGATTTTGTAATTGATCAGGTCGGTGTCGTAAATCCCGAGCTGGACCTCCACCGGAACCATTTCCCGCTGGTGGATCAGGTGTTGCCGCGCCATGGCGATGACGCTGCTCTCGTCGTATCCCGCGCCGAATGTTTCCAAATGGATCCGCGCATACTCCGTCGCCATGGGTAATTCGAATTCCTGCGCGAGCGATGCGGCCAGCGTGCTCTTGCCGGAAGATTCTGGGCCGGTGATGACGATGCGTTTTCCCAAAGTCCCATTCATTGTGTGCGCATGCTCCGTTGCCAGGCAATGAATCCATAAATCCCGAGGCATAGAAAGATCGCATACTGGACCGAGTAGATCGGGACGCCTTTTACCCAATAGATGTGGATTCCCAACAGGTTCACCACGATCCAGAGCGCCCAGTTTTCCATCCGTTTCCTGGCCTGGAGAAATTGCGCGAAGTAGTTCAGCACCGTGCTTGCGGAGTCGCGCCACAGCAAGGCGGGCGTAGGGATCCAGGCGTAGGCGGCGGAGAGTTTTGACACGGCAAGCCCCCAAAGCGCGATGGCGAGTAGGATGGATACGCACAGAATCAGGCGTGTCCTGTTTTCCAAAAAGGCGGGGCGGAATGGTGTCTGTTGATCTGCACGTTGCCATGAGATCCAGCAATAGATCTGGATAGGCACGTAGCTGGCGTAGAGAATGGCATCGGAAACCAACTGCCACTCCGTCCATGCCAGCCATGCGGAAATGGCAGCCCAAATGATCCCGAGCAGCCAGCCGAGCTGCTGCTGCCGGGCGATCAGAACGACGCCTCCCAGCGAGCATAGCGTGGCGATGATTTCCAGCGGTGTGGTTCCCAGAACCGCCCGCCACTCGATGGCTGCAAGGATCATAGCGAAGGGCAATTCCTAGAATTCGTAGCGTGCGGTCACGCCGATCTGGCGGGGATCGGCCGCAGAGGTGTAGCGCGTGGAGATGTAGTCCGGATCTTCGTTGCCGAAAAAGAACACCCGTTTGTCGTAACGTCCATCGAGCAGGTTGCGCGCCCACAGGGTGACCGACCACTGCTTGCCTCGGTAGCCGATGCTGGTGTTCAGCACATCGAAGCCGCTGCGTTTTTCCGCACTGCTTACCGATTCGAGGTAAGCCGCTTTTCCGAGCAACTCGATGTTTCCGAAAAACCCTGCCTCGGGCTGGTAGCGCAGGCCGATGGAATAGCTGTAGGAAGGCGCATTGGGCATGCGGCCGCCACCACCCACATTGCCGTTGCTGAGAGTGAAGCGCTCAAGCTCCGAACCCATGAAGGCCAGCGAGCCGTGCAGGGACCAATCGCCAACCAACTGATACGCCCCTTCCGCTTCCATGCCGTAGATCGCCGAGTCCTCGCCATTGTCGGTAAAGTAGCGGTAGTCGCCGCCAAGACCCGCCGAATCCCTGATCTGGGAATCCCTACGCATGGTGTAAAACGCAGTCAGGCTGCCCTGAAGCCTGTTTTCCAAAGCGGCGCCACGCAGCCCGAACTCGTAGTTCCACAGCGTTTCCGTATCGTAGCTCAAAGGATCGCCGCCCGCGATGTTGATGCGCGCGTCGTTGTTGATCCCGCCCGATTTGTAGCCAAGCGTCGCCGAAGCGAAGGCCATCACCTCATCGTTCAGATCATACTCGTAGGCGATTTTCCCACCGAGCAGGATATCTTCATATCCTTCATCCACGGCCGTCTGGAAAACCCCGTCCTCGCGCGCCTCGCCGCTGCCATCGATGTCGATGTGCTCCGCCCGCAAGCCAAGGACGAGGCGGCTCCGTTTATCCAGATCATGCGCGGCCTGCCCGAAGACCGCGAGATTCTGCGAGGAGTAATCCGTGTCCAAGCTCTTGACGCGCCCCGGATTCGTATCGGTGTTGAAGCCGTCCTCGTCCACCACTGAAAAAAAAGCACCCAGCGTCCAGCGGTCGATCATGCCGATGCGTTCCGCGCCCTCTGACGAATCGAGTCGGAATTCTTCGTTGAAAGTCACGCGCTCGCGGTTGAGTTCGGAAAATCCCGCATAGGATGCGTTCGTCCAATCTTGGTCGTAGCTGTAGAGCGAAGACACGGCACCTAGGGAGCTGGCCCAGGAAAACCGCACGCCTTGCCAGCCGTCGAAGGTCGCGCGCACGCTGCCCGCGATGGATTCCTGCTCATCGCGGCCGGGCTCGTCGCTGAACGTGTTCCGGCCGTTGTTATCGAGCGCGAATTCGTCATAGCCGTTGTCCTGGTTGGCGTAGAAAAACGTGCTGTCGATGCTCAGGTCGGCGGCCGGATTCCAAATCGTGCGGAAGCGGGCCATCCATTCATCGCGGGCATTGGTGTCCTCATTCAGGGTCACGTTCCGGCGGAAGCCGTCGCTTTGCGAATGCTCCACCGACATGCGCATCATCAGTTCCTCGGGATTACGTTTCAACAGCGGACCACCCAAGGCAAATCCGCCGCTCCACAGGCTGTCCTGCCCCACGGTG
The DNA here is from genome assembly GCA_945869855.1 of Prosthecobacter debontii. Classification (GTDB taxonomy): domain Bacteria; phylum Verrucomicrobiota; class Verrucomicrobiia; order Verrucomicrobiales; family Akkermansiaceae; genus Luteolibacter. The sequence continues at coordinate 3,433 of CAMBQC010000028.1, read as the reverse complement.
GTTTCAGCCATTCCCGTCCAGTAGGGAGTAGGGGCGTTCGTTACCATGCGGATCATACCGCCCGCCGCATTCGCCCCGAACGCACCGGCCTGCGGGCCGCGCAGCACCTCGACCTGACTCACGTCGAAGGTGCTGCCCACCATGCCCAGTCCCGTGAAATCCAGGTCATCGACCACAAAGCGCACCGATGAATCCGGAGTCTCGCCCTCGAATTGCGAGTTCTCGCCGATACCACGGATTTGGAAAAAACGGGGCCGAGAGGTGCCGCCGGTGGTCGTCAAGTTGGGGATGCCATCGATCAGATCCCCGAAGTGCCGCACTCCGTTGCTTTGCATGCTGTCGCTGTCGAGGATACTCACGCTCGCCGCAAGGCGCTCCAGCGGAGAGTCCCAGATGTCTCCCGTCACCACCAGCGTTTCGAGAGCCAGACCGGGAACCAAAGGCTCGACGGCGGGCTCCGCGGCATGGCAAACGGCAGCATTCAGGAGTAGGAAAATACAGGAAGTGGGATCGGCTTTCATGGATCGGATCTTTCGTTGTTGAGCCGGGAAGCCACGGGCCTCGACCGGCGGAACAACGAAAGCCATCTGGCCTACGTATCCTGCTGTCCTTGGCACTCGACTTCCTTCGGCGGTTCTAACCGCATCAGGTTCCAAGGGTCCTCCTTTCGGAATCTCAGCGAAACACCCGTGTTGGTGAGTCGCTCCCCTGTCAAAGTTGCAATATCAGTGATAAACTCGACGCCGCCGCTGGCAAGCAGAATTCTGCGGATGTAATTTCAGCAGTTCACCCTTCCCTTATCCGCTCCCAGCACATCCTCTTCTGCCCACCTTCTTCATTGAGAGTTAAAGTCTATGAAACTGCACCGCCACCTCTGCGTCTCCACCCTCGAACTCGCCAAGTCCGTCCTCGTGAACCACCGCGTCCTCGACCACGAGCTCGCCGCCGCCTTCGAGGCGAACCCGAAATGGGGCAAGCGCGACCGGAATTTCGTCGCCGAAAGCCTTTTCGAAACCACCCGCTGGCGCCGCGCCCTCGCGTTCATGGTGGATTCCGAGGAAACGAACTCCCTCCTCACCGCGCAGTGGGTGCTGATGGGTTACGAGCTTCCCGAGTGGCACGAATACAACGGCCTCCCCGCCGCCGATATCCTCGCCCGCCGGGAAAAACTCCCCGAGCAACCCCGTGCCATCCGCCAGTCCATCCCCGATTGGCTCGACCAACTCGGCCACGCTGAGCTCGGCGATCTCTGGGAACCCCAGCTCGCAGCGCTCAACGAAAAGCCCAACGTTTTCCTCCGCGTCAACACCCTCCTCGCCACCGTGCCCGACACCATCGTCTGGCTCGCCGAGCACGGGGTCGAGGCCACCCCGCTCCCCGGCCACCCGCACGCGCTCGCCCTGCCTCCCGGAAAAATGCTCCCGAAAGCCCTCCGGCTCGACGGCCGCATCGAGATCCAGGATCCCTCCTCGCAATCCATCTCCCCGCTCCTCGATCCCCAGCCCGGCCAACGCATCATCGACGCCTGCTCCGGTGCCGGCGGCAAAGCCCTCCATCTCGCCGCCCTTTCCGACAACGAAGCCCGCATCTTCGCGATGGATGTGGACGCGAAAAAACTCGACCAGCTCAAGCACCGCGCGAAACGCGCCCGCGCCACCGCCATTTCCCCGAAACCCATCACCGAAACGACCCCCGCCGATTTCGCGGACATCGCCGACTCCCTGCTCATCGATTCCCCCTGCTCCGGCCTCGGCACCCTGAAACGCCAGCCCGACCTCAAATGGCGCCTGAAGCCCGCCGCCCTCGACCGCGCCCGCTCGATCCAGGCCCAGCTCCTCGCCGAGTATCCCAAAATGCTCAAGCCCGGTGGCAAGTTCCTCTACGCCACCTGCTCCATCCTGCCCTCGGAAAACCAGGATCAGATCGCCCGCTTCCTCGAAAAACGCCCCGGCGAGTATGAACTCCTCTCCCAAACCAACCTCCTCCCCTCCGAAACCGGCCACGACGGCTTCCATGCCAGCTTGCTCAGGAAACTCTGACCCGTAGCTGGGACTTCCAGTCCCAGTCTGTCCGGGGGACGTCCTGTCGCCCGTATGTATTTCAAACCCAATAAACACACTTTTAAAGTTATTGTAATAATTTCGCATTAAATCCTTGCTCCCGTTTTCTCGCCGCGCTTCATTTGCAGCGCCATGAACCCAATCGCAAGCGTCCTCGCCATCAGCACCCTTTCCACCACATTCGCCACCGCCTCGGATTTCCTCAAACCCTTCGAGCACATCCACATGAGCGAAAGCGGCACGCCCTACGTCCACTCGTTCGGCATCGAGCCCGCCTTCACCGGCCGCGACCTTTTCATCGACCACACCTATCGCGTGGGAGACGGCGTCGCAGAGCACGAATCCGAGATCGAACTCGAGTGGGCCTTCACGGAACGCCTCGGCATCATCGTGGAAGTCCCTTACGTCTGGGAGGACGAGGAAGGCGTCGCCACCGGCTCCGGATTCGGCGATCTCGCCATCGTGCCCCGCGCCCTGCTCATCGAAAGCGAGCGTTTCCTCCTCACCGCGCAGATGGAGGTCGTGCTGCCGACCGGAAGCAGCCGCTTCGGCGGCGAGACCGCCATCGCCCCCGGCATCGCCATGTGGAACGACCTCGGAAACTGGTGGACGCTGAACAGCGGCTTCGCCATCGAGCACGGCTTCGACGCAGACGAAACCGAGGTCGTTTACGGTGTCGGACTCGTGAAATCCTTCGGGAAAAAAGCGGCCGACCACGCCGATCATGCCGATCATGCGGGACACAGCCACGCCACTGCCGGCCTTTTCCACCTCCACCTCGAAGTCACCGGCTCCACCCCGCTCAACGGCGCCGACAAGGGCGACATCAACCTCGAAGGCATCGTCGGCGTCAGCTACGGGGTCATCTCCGGCCTCGACATCCGCGCCGGTTACCTGTTCCCCCTCACCACCCCCAGGGACTTTGACAAAGGCTTTCACGGAGGCTTGGTCTTCCATTTCTGAGAAAACTTCCCGCTTCCCTGCACCGCGCCGCGTGGCCTTACTCCCTGCATGCGCGTCCTTGCCGTTGATCCCGCCGTCCGGAACACGGGCTACGCCGTGCTGGAGGGCGATCCGCGCAAGCCGACGGTGCTTGCCTACGATGTGATCACCATCCCGCAGTCCGTCCCGCAATCCGCCGCGCTGGCCGCGATCCGCACCCACCTCGCGCATGTCATCGCCAAGCACCAGCCCGACGAGGTGGCGGTGGAGGGGATCATCTACGTGCAATCCCACCGCACCGCGATCACCATGGGCGCGGCACGGGCGGCGGCGCTCATCGCGGCGGCGGATCACGGCCTGCCGGTTTACGAATACGCGCCCCGGAAAATCAAGATGGCGGTCGTCGGAAAAGGCACTGCGGATAAGGCGCA
>CAMBQC010000027.1 GCA_945869855.1 Prosthecobacter debontii | reverse complement strand
CGGTTCACCCGCGTTTTTATCTGCTCTTCGAGCTCCTTGAGATTTCGCTTGGAGGACGCGTTGACCACCACCGCACCCCTGCCGTCGTCGGCGGTGGATTCGATGGCCTCCACTCCGGGCAGCCCCTCCAGCGCCGCCTCGATCGGCAGCACCACCGCCTTCTCCACATCCGCCGGGCTGCCGCCCCGGTAAACGACATCGATGTGCACCTCGTTCATCTCCATCGCCGGCTGCACCTCCAGCGCCACCTTTTCCTTCGCCGACCAGATACCCCACGCTAGGACCCCGAACAGCAGGAAATTGGCGGCGATGTCGTTTCTAGCGAACCAGCGGATCATGGGGCGGAGGGCAGTCTAGGGACGGTAACACGAATCACAACTCTGAGATTCCCTGATATGATGAAGGGGTTCTTCACTACGAACGAGCAAAAATCCGAACCATGGATCAGTGAGGAACAACACGGATGGAAGACGAGAATAAGCAAACCGGTTATGGCCCGGCTCTTTCAATATCTCTCAAAATGTGCAAACCGGTTCTTTCTCATCGTCTTATCTTTGTCCATCTTGGTTAATCCTTTTCATCTGTGATTGAAATTTCTTCGGATCCTGCAACCCCAGCCTGATAGTCTTGAGCTTCTTGGTAATCGCTCAACGGCCGGATCAGATTTGCGGAAAGGGGAAATACGCGTTCATAAATGCCCGGTGCGACCTCGGCGGCCTGTGCGTAGGCGTCGCGCAGCATCTCCATTTTCGCGTCAAGGTTATCGATGTAGTGCAGCGCGTAGGCCTCCGGGGTTTTCGGCAAGACGGGGGAGCCGAACTCAAGTTGCCCGTGGTGGCTAGCAATCAGGTGCAGCAGGTGTACGCGGACTTCCTCGGTGCCGGGCTTGCATTTTGTAAATGGCTCGAACTCCGATGTATCTAGTAGATCACGCCACAACTTGTTCACCAACTCAATGCCAAGCGGGATGTGCCCCAGCATCTCACCATGGAGTGAGTGGACTTGAGAGAAACCATCCTCAGGATAGGAGTTTTCCCAAAGTTTGCCGCAATCATGAAACAGCACACCGGCAAGCATCAGGTTGCGGTTCAGCTCGGGATACACATCGCAGACGACGGATGCGGAGCGCATCATCTGTGCCACGTGCTCGACGAGTCCGCCGCGCCGCGCATGGTGGTTTTTCCGAGCCGCTGCGGTCCTGCGAAAGCGGTCACCCATGGTTTCTAAAAAGTGGTCGCAGAGTTTTTTTAAACGCGGATCAGCGATCTCGCCGCAAAGCCGGAGGATTTCCGCATAATCCGCTTCCTGTTTTCGCCGCACCGCGGGATCCCCCGCGAGAAAATCCGCGATCGCCTCATCCGCAAGCAAAGTCCAGTTCACATCGCTGCCGTTCATGCCAAATTGGTTCTGTGACCACTCGCCGTTCAGCCGCACGATGGACTGCAAGGGCAGCTTTTCCGCCTCCGCATGCATAGACGTGTCCGACCAAACCTTGAGGCTGAGCGAACCGGTCGAATCCGCAAAAACGAGATCGAAGTAAGGCTTCCCACCCTTCGTCGTCTTTACCGCGCGGGATTGGAGCTGTGCGGCCACCGACGCGATCAGCGGCACATCGTTCGCCTGCTCCTTGAGGCTGGAAATGGAAATTAAATTCATGCCCGAAAAGCTGTCATAGCACGCCTCACTGTCACGCGAATACGGCAGGAACCGGCCTAGACCGTGGATGGAATGATGTAAAGAAGCAGGGCGGGGAAGGCTACAAAATTTAAATACGGAAGAAGACGATGAGCATCGGACGGTCGTGCAAAGGAAATCGCGGTTCCTTTCCCCGGCGAAATCGCTTACCAACCGGCACCCATGCACAGCCGCCCGCCGAAAAAGTTCTCACCGATCCCCTTCACCTACCATCAGGAAATTGATTTACGCATCGATTCGCTGACGAACCTCGGCGCGGGCGTGGGGCGGGTGGATGGCTGGGTGGTATTTGTGCCCTATGCGCTGCCGGGCGAGCTGGTGCGGACGCGGATTTTCCGCAACGACAAGAACCACTCGCAGGGCGATCTGGTCGCGATCCTGGAAAAATCCCCGGACCGGGTCGAGCCGGGCTGCGCGTTGTTCGGGACATGCGGTGGCTGCCAGTATCAGCACCTTTCCTACGACAAGCAGCTCGCATGGAAGACCCGCCAGATCCGCGAGCTGCTGAAGCACATGGCCGGCGAGGAGCGCGAGGTGAACCCCTGCGCCAGCTCGGAGCAGATCTGGAACTACCGATCAAAGATCACCCCGCACTTCGAGAAGCCCGTGGACGGAGTGGTGAAGGAGATCGGTTTCCTCAAGGTCGGGCGGCGCATGGAAATCCTAGACGTCCCGAACTGCCCCATCGCGATGCGGGAAATCAACGACGCGCTGCCCGCCGTCCACGCGGATCTCCGTGCGAACGGGCGGAGCTACAAACGCGGCGCGACGATCCTCCTCCGTGCCACCCAAGGCCGCGTGGAGCGCGATCCGAAAGCCATCGCCCGCGAGGAGATCGACGGCGTGAAATTCGATTTTGTGGCGGGCGAGTTTTTCCAGAACAACCCGTTCATCCTAGAGAAATTTACCGGATACGTCGGCGAAAAGGCGCTGGAAGGCGGCGCGCGTTATCTGGTGGACGCGTATTGCGGAGCGGGGCTGTTCGGGCTTTGCCTCGCGGGCCGTTTCGAAAAGGTGATGGGCGTGGAGGTGAACGAGGCAGGCGCGCGCTGGGCGGCGAACAATGTCGCGCTGAACGGATTTACGAACGCCTCCATCCTGCAGGCTGATGCGGAGGAGATTTTCGCGAAAATCGACACGCCGCCGGAGCAAACCGCGGTGGTGATCGATCCGCCGAGGAAGGGTTGCTCGCCGGAGTTTCTCGCGCAGCTCATCGCCTACGGCCCGCAGCGCATCGTCTATGTCTCCTGCGATCCGGCGACACAGGTGCGGGATTACAAGATCCTGCGCGAGGCCAGCTACGCGCTCACCGAGGTGCAGCCCTTCGATCTTTTCCCCCACACCCGCCACGTCGAGTGCGTAATGACGCTCTCCAGAAGAACGCCCGCCGAGCTGAAATAATTTGGCAGAACGCCGCCTTGATCTATCCGTAGTTGTCCCATATTTTTACAAAAAATGATGAAGAAATCCAATCCCCCTAGGCGCGTCTTGTTCTCGGTGACAGCCCTAATCTTTCTCCTGTGCGGGGTTTTGGTGTTGAAGCATTCCCTGACGAAACCGGAGGGTGGCCCGGCTACCCTTTCAACCCCAAAGGACGCCACTGGATCCGCGAAGAAGAGGCCGGCCCCCACCGCGGCGGCACGCGAACGCGAGGAGACCACGCTCACTTACACGTCCCAGCACAGCGGCGAAAATCTCAGTATTGCCACGGATCGTTTCATGGCCTACAACAACGATGGCGACGGCGAGATCATGGCCCTCGATCCGCCGGCCACGCCCGCCAACCTGAAGAAACGCCTCGCCGAATATGAAGCACCGCGCGGCATTTTCCCCGTAGCGTTCAACGCTAACAATCCTTCAGCCGGATACGTGGTCATCACCTCCGAAATCCGTGCCAAGATGCCCCGCGATCAGGCCGGGCGCTTCGCCCGCGAGAACGGCCTGACCATACACGCCATGCCGGAATACGCCCCCGACTGGGTGGTTTTCTCCGCCGCAGACCCTTTCGAAGCCATGGAAAAAATCAGCTCGATCCGCTCGGAACCTGTTGTCGGTGAGGCTGATATCCTCGTCGGGCGGCGCCTGGTCCCGATGGCGCTTCCAAACGATCCGCTCATCGGCAACCAATGGCACCTGAAAAGGAGCGGTGCTGCTCTACCCGGCACCGACATGAACGTGGAAGACGCCTGGAACTACGCGGGCGGCTCCGGAGCAGGCTCGCGGGGGCGCGGAGTCTTCATCGGTATCCTCGACGATGCAATGCAAGTCTCACACCCCGATTTCGTCGGTAACGTGGACACCACCATCGACTTCGACTTTCTCGGCAATGACGGAGATCCGAGTCCGGTGCTGGCTACCGACAGCCACGGAACAGCCGTCGGCGGTGTGGCAGGTTCCCGGGGCAATAACACACTCGGCTCCTCCGGGGTCGCTCCTGAGGCGACCCTTGTCGGCATGCGCATGCTCGGTGATTTGACCACCGATCTGGTCATTGCGGATGCCTTTGATCACCAGAGGGATGTGATCCAGGTGAAAAACAACAGCTGGGGGCCGAATTTGCCTTTTGCCAAGATGGAACCACTAGAGGCAGCTGCTCTGGCAAATGCGACTGTCAACGGACGCAATGGAAAAGGCACCATCTTCACCTTCGCGGCGGGTAACGACGGCGACGTGGAGGACAGCGCGAACTACAGCGAATACACCAGTTCGATCTATACAATCGCGGTCGGAGCCACCAGTTCCAAAGGAACTCGCACCTTCTACTCGGAACCGGGCGCAAACTTGGTGATCACCGCCCCTTCGGGTAACGTTCCCGGGCATCCGCTCGATGACGGCGGACTGGGCATCACCACTGCGGATCGCACGGGGAACGACGGATATGCGCCAGGCGACTACAACAATGGGTTCAACGGCACGTCTTCCTCATGTCCTGCGGTTTCCGGAGGCATCGCCGTGATGCTTGAGAAAAATCCGAACCTCGGATGGCGAGACGTGCAGGCGATCCTGATCAACAGCGCGGTCAAGTTCAACCCGACCGACCCCGGCTGGCTCACCAACGCCGCGGGACTGCATTTCAACAACGATTACGGCGCGGGCCTCATGGACGTCACTGCCGCCACCGATCTCGCCGCCACGTGGGAAAACCTCGGTCCGCACACCTCGGTGGTATCGACGAAATCAAACATCAATCTCTCCATCCCCAACAACACCTCCTCCGGTCGGGATGTCCTTTTCAACCTACCCGGCTCCAACATCATCACCGAACATGTAACACTCAGACTGAGCGTAAATCACACCGCTCGCGGTGATCTTGAAATCACCCTCTTCTCCCCTTCCGGCACCGCGAGCCGGCTCACCGAAGTGCGCGCCGACAACGATGACAACTACAGCAATTTCACCTTCAGCACGGTGCAAAACTGGGGCGAGAATTCATCAGGCATCTGGACACTGAAGGTTGCCGACCGCAAGAGCGCCGCCAACACGAACGGCGGCACGATCACCAACGCGGAACTCACGGTTTTCGGGGTCTTCGCTCCGCCGGTCAACCCGCCGCCTGATGTGCGCATTGCCGCACCTACCGGCGGTTCCGTTTACAGCCCTGGCGTTGGCTACACGGTATTGGTGGAGGCAACAGACGTGGATATCGACAAGAATCCCGACACGGTAGCAAAGGTTGACCTCTATGAGAACGGGGTGCTGGTGGCCACGGATCTGACGGCTCCCTATGAGTTCCCCCGCAACCCGGCCAACGGCTTCTACAATTATGTGGCCAAAGCGACGGACTCCGAAAGCCTCGAAGGGGAATCATCTACCGTTTTTATAGTCGTGAAAAACCAGACCCCGGTAATCACTGCGGCCACGCTCAACGCGGGCAGCCAAGCATTCGATGACCTGCCGCTGACCGTCACAGCTGTGAGTGCATCAGATCCGGAGTCCGATCTTATCACCTTTTCTTATAGATGGGAGTTCAGTGTAGATGATAAGACTTTCGCCAATTCTGGTTTGGTCGGAGCCACGCTACTGCCCAACCCTGACCACAGCAGCAAATTGTGGCGCTGCGTGATCACCGCTACCGACGGCAACACCGTAAGCACGTCTTTTACCACCGGTGTAGTTAATCTCCTCGACCGCCCCTCAGCACTACCCGTCCGCCCCGGTGGCGCTTACTCATACCAGAGCGGCCTTGTCCTCAGGGGTGACACGCTGCTAATCAACCGTCATGCAGTGATCCACGAGTTCAGTCAAGGCCCAGCGGGTGGCACTTCTGAGTGGGTTGAAATCCTGACCTTGAAGGACGGGAGCCTGACCGACTGGTCGCTCGCTGATTCGTTCGGAAACACATTGAACTTCGCGTCCGGCGCGTGGGATAACATTCCCGCCGGCACACTCATCGTCATTTACAACGGCGGCCCACCTAAGGATCGACTCCTACCCGCTGATTCCTTCGACACATCCTCTGGTGCGGTGGTGGTTTCCAGCTCAGATGAGAATTTTTTCACTCAAAGCTCCGTTTGGCCTACACTCGACAACGCTGAGGATGCGATTTTCCTAAGGGATTCAGCGGATCTGCAGATCCACGCGGTCTCATACGGCAACTCTATCGCCGCCTCGCCGAACGTGGGGTCGGTTCGATCAGGTGAAGCCGCTTATTTTGCAGGCCAATCCGATGCCGGAGCCAACCTCGCGAACGAGTGGCTGAGAACGACATCGTCCACCTCTCGGACGTCCAGTTTTTCCATTGCTCCATCGGCCATATTCCCCGGGGCGGTTTTCACTAATGGCCAATACAGGCAAGATTTTGACGCAGAACCCGGCGCGTTGGGAACTTTTTTTCCCACAGGATGGTCCGCTTATTCGGTGAATATCGCCCAAACACAGACAACAAATTTCGACGAGCTTTTGCTAACTTCCCAAACGTCCGCAGCGGGCGGAGTTTTCAATTTTGGCTCCCGAATCGGTATGCTCGCCAGCACGAATACGCTGACCAAACGGTTCGACCCGGGCTTCATCGCTCTCGCGCTCGACAACACACGCAACCTCACGGGGCTGAAGATAAGCTACGACATCATCAAGGTCACTGAGCAACCGCGGTCCATGGAGATGTCCCTGCAATACGCGACCGGCAATCCCGAGAACACAGGCACCGTCTGGACATCTATCGCAGGCGCAACATATCTCTCAGGAATTAGTCCAAAAGGCACGCTTGCACGCTACACGAACATACCATTGCCTGCGATCTTCCAAAACCGTGAATCGCCCATCTACCTGCGCTGGCTATACCGTACTGCCCTCAATACACCGACCGCGAATGCTCCCGATGCGCTGACCATCGACAACGTGCTCATCTCGTCCGACTCCTCTCCCAACATTTTCATGACCCTGTCCGTCAATCCGACCACAATCGCGGAAACGGACGGCATAAATGCATCGGTCGGAACAATCACACTTAGTCAACCGCTGTCCGTAAACCTCACCCTGGGCATCTCCTCTTCCGACACGGGCGAGGTAACAGTTCCCACCTCAGTCGTCATCCCAGCTGGAAGCCTCACTGCGACCTTCCCCATCTCCGCTTTCGACGATATCTTCGCCGACGGCTCCCAGTTCCCTACGATTAGTGTGTCCGCCCCCGGATTTCTCAATGTTTCTCAGGTGATTACGGTCACCGACAACGAACCCGTACAAATAGGTGTGACTCCCGCGCTGCCGAATAATCTGGGCAACGCTACCTTCGTAAGCCGTATCCGCGAAGACAAGATCACGGAACCGTCCACCTTCCGGCTTTCAGACAGCACGGCGCTGCCCGAGGGACTCACCCTGGACACCGCGACCGGCTTGATATCCGGAACTGTCTCGCCCACCGCCGCCCTCGGCTCCTACACGGTGGTGATCGAGCGCCGCAACGTGGTGGATGGCTTCACTTCGCAAACCATCGTGATCGTGGTTTCGCAGACCGTTTTCCTGAGCTACTCACAGTGGATCAGCGGCTTCGAAGTCGCTGATCATTCGGTCACGGGTGACTCGGAGAATGATTTTCTCCCGAACCTCGTCGAATACGCACTCGGGAGTCATCCGGCTCATATCGACAATCCGTCGCCCGTCATCTCCGGCAAGGAGAGCAACTCGATTTCCATCACCTATACGAAATCTAAGAACGTCGTCGATCTCACGCTGGTAGCCGAATGGTCTCCCTCCCTGGAATCGGATTCATGGCTAACGGATGGTATCGTCCATCAGGTGATGTTCGATGGCGTTGACAGCCAGACGATCAAGTCCACGGTGACGATCGATCCGGCTCACGACGCTAAATTCATGCGCTTGAGGGCGATTCTTCCGCCGCCTCCCAACTAGCGGAAAGCCCACTGTAAGCCGGATTCAAGGAATGGCAGGGTGATCTCGCCGTTTCCTATTGCAATCCAGTCTCAATTAGATCATCGTATGCGCGTGTCTTTGATTTCTCTAACCCGTCAAGTCACCCTCAACGAGGTGGCCGTGAATTGCGACGTGCGTATCAGCGCGCTCAACGGCCCGGCCTGTGACCGCCTTCGTGATCTCGGCTTCTGCGAGCAAATGCAGCTCCGTAAAATCTCCAACGGCCGCAACCTCGTCTGCACCGTGTGCGGCGCGAAAATGGCGATCAGCCGCGAGCTTGCCGAGCAGGTTCTCGTTTCCCCTATCCTCTGAAACCACGGCCATGTCCGCCGCATCCGAGGCTCCCAGCACCATTGCCCTTGTCGGAAATCCGAATGCCGGGAAAACCACGCTCTTCAACGCCCTCACTGGCGCGAACCAGCGCACCGGCAACTACGCCGGCGTCACCGTCGAGCTGAAATCCGGCGAGACCTACTCCCCCCATGGACGGAAGCTCCGCGTCCTCGATCTCCCCGGTTGCTACTCCCTCCACGCGAATGCGCCGGATGAAAAAATCGCTCTCGACGCCCTCACCGGAAAGCTCCCAGGCACCGCCGCCCCCGATCTCGTTGTCTGCCTCGTGGATGCCTCGAACCTCGAGCGCCACCTCCAGCTCGCCCTCCAGGTCATCGAACTCGGCCTTCCCTGTGTGCTTGCGCTGAACATGGTCGATGTTGCGGAAAAGTCCGGCCTGCGCCTTGATCCCGCAAAACTTTCCGAGGAACTCGGCATCCCTGTCGTCCCCATGCAGGCGAACGCCGCGAAAGGCGTCATCGAGCTGAAACAGGCGCTCCGCCATCCCTTCCCGCCGCCCTCGTCCGTCACGTGGCTGAAATATGGCGATGACCCAGAGGAAGCACGCCGCGCCTTCATCGCCCAGCTATGCGCGCTCGCCGCCCGCCGCCCGGACGCCCAGTCCCGCACCTTTTCCGACAAGCTCGATTCATTCCTACTCCACCCCTTGTTTGGCTGGATTGTGTTGATCGCGGTGATGTTCTCCATCTTCTGGGCGATCTTCTCGTTCGCTTCCATTCCGATGGATCTCATCGACGCCGCGCTCGGCTCCTTCGGAGCTTGGGTGGAAAGCCTCATGCCCGAGGGCGATTTCCGCTCGCTGCTCGTCGAGGGAGTCATCGCCGGAGTTGGGGGCGTGCTCGTTTTCCTGCCGCAGATTATCCTGCTGTTCCTGTTCATCGGTCTGCTGGAAAGCAGCGGCTACATGGCACGCGCCGCCTTCCTCATGGATGGAGTGATGGCCAGGGCCGGTCTCAGCGGCAAAGCTTTCCTGCCTCTCTTCAGCTCCTATGCATGCGCGATCCCCGGCGTCATGGCCACCCGCACCATCGACTCCGCGAAAGAGCGCCTCGTCACCATCTTCGTCGCCCCGTGGATGAGCTGCTCCGCCCGCCTCCCCGTCTATTTCCTCATCGTGCCGCTGCTGCTCCATGATAAGGAAGGTTCGTGGAAACAGGCGCTCATCCTCTTCGGTATCTACGCACTCGGCACAGCTACGGCGTTCGTGGTAGCCCGCGTCCTGCGCGGCCGCCTCGGCCCCGACAAATCCCCCAATCACTTCCTCCTCGAACTCCCGCCCTACCGCCGCCCGCAGTGGGCTTACATTTTCCGCCATGTCCTCGCCCGCGCCTGTGCCTTCGTTCAAAAGGCGGGCACGCTCATCCTCGGCCTCTCCATCCTTCTCTGGGCCCTCGCCACCTACCCGAAGACGAACTCCACAGACCCCGGCGAAATCCTCGCCCACAGCGCCATCGGCCGCATCGGCGCGTTTATCGAACCCGCCGTGAAGCCGCTTGGTTTCGACGGCCGCACCGGCACCGCCATCCTGACCTCCTTCGCTGCCCGCGAGGTTTTCGTCTCCTCCACCGCCGTCCTTTTCAGAGTCGAGGAAACGGACGACGACGAGGAAACCCGCAGCCTCCTCCGCGACCGCATCGCCGCCGCCACTTGGCCCGATGGACGCCAGCTCTTCACCCCACTCAGCCTCATTTCCCTCCTCGTATTTTTCATCTATGCTCTCCAGTGCCTACCTACTACAGCCGTAGTAGCAAGGGAAGCAGGTTCCTGGAAATGGGCGATCGGGCAGTTCGCATTCATGTCCACCTTCGCCTACCTCAGCTCCCTCCTCGTCTTCCAGTGCGGCCGCCTGCTGGGCTTCTGAATTGCTCTTCCTTAAGGTTTCAAAGTTAAAGTTTAAAATTTTGGATATTCAAAGCTACATCGCCCTCGGAGTCGTCGCCCTCACCGTCGCCGCCTTTGCCTACCGCCTCTTCCGCCCCGCGAAAAAATCCGGATGCGGTGGGGGCTGCTGCTCCGGCGAGGCGGCAAAAAATGACACCATCCAGAACCGCGCCAATCGCTGATTCGCTTAAGCCTCGCTCCAACCGGCTTCCGAGGACGGGCTCGCGGCCTTGGCAGGCCTTCCGTCTATTTGCCTGCAACGAAATCACCGCCCAGAGCCAGGTGGAGATCCACCCGATTCTCCAGACGCATGCGGCGGATGGCGGCGTGCTGGCTGGCGGAGTCGATCTGGAGTTGGGTGGCCTCGATCAGGGTGAGCACGTCGCCGGTGCCCGCCGCGTATTCCTCTCCCGAGCGGACGGCTGCCTCGTCGGCGAGAGCGGCTGCCTGTTTCGCGGCGCGCTCACGCTCGGCGAGGAAGGTTTCCGCGACGAGTGCCTGCTCGACCTCGCCGAAAGCATCGAGGACGGTCTTCCTCAGGATCGCAGCCTCCTCGCGCTCGACAGCCTCCGCGCCAGCGATCTCACCGGTGATGCGGCCGCCCTCGAAAATCGGCTGCGTTAGGCTGCCGCCGATCGCCCAGACCTTGGCATTGCTGCTCAGGATATCGCCGATGGCTTCGCTGGTGGTTCCGCCGGATGCGGTGAGGCTGAGGCTGGGGAAACGGGCGAGCTTGCGTTCCTTCACGCGCCGCCCGGAGGAGGCGAGGCCGCGCTCCGCCGCCAGGATGTCGGGGCGGCGCTGGAGAAGCTCCGACGGCAGCCCTGCTGGCGTGGCTCCGGGGAAAGCGGGCATGCGCGCCGCGGCGGCCAGCTTGCCGGAGGGGTATTTCCCAAGTAAAATCTCAAGCTGCCGCAGCACCCGCTCACGCTCCTGTTTCCGCTGCGCGAGCGCCGCCTGACGGGACGCGCGCTCCACTTCCGTGAGCCTGACCTGCGAAGCCGTGCCACCCCCGTCCGCAATCGCGCGGTCAAAGCGCTCCCTTACCGCTTCGGCCAACACGCCTGCCGTTGTCACCGCCGTATCCGCAAGGGCGACCTGCTCGTTCGCCTCACCGAGGGCGAGCCATGCCTTTGTGACCTGACCGGCCAGCGAAACACGCGCCGCCTCATATTCGTATTGCCGCGCCTGCATGTCGGAGATCGAAGCCTCCTGCCCGGCTTTCGCGCGGCCCCATACGTCAAGTTCCCAGGCCGCGTTGAGGTTCACACCGAATTGCTCGGAAACATTCGACATCGCGCCGCCTTCACCTCCGGGAAATCCGATGAAGCTACGCCTGTCGCGACGCCCCTCTCCACCGAGGCCGAGACTCGGCAAACGGCTAGCGCCGGCAATCTTAGCCTCTGCCGCGGCCCTATCCAAGCGCGCCGCGGCGGATTTAAGATCCTCGTTATCGGATAGCGCCTTGTCCACCAACCCCCGCAACTCGCCACCGCCGATTTTCCCCACCCAGCGTCGGTCGATCCCCGCCCGCGCCTCCCTTGAAGCCGCCCATGAACCCGGCGCGCCCGCCTCGCCCATCCGGCTTTCCGGAGAAACCGCCGCGCAACCCGCCAACAAGGCGGCCGTCGCGAAACCCAGGCAATCCCATCGTGAAATCTTGCGCACCGCGATGCCTTGGCCGCTAGACACTTAAAAGTCAAATCCTCCGACGAAGTTTAACAAGCGTAGCACTCGGACAGGGTAGCGCCGTGCCGGGAGAATGCTGGGGACGGCGGTGTGACCCGGGATCGCCAAAAGGCAAGGCCGAAAGGGCGGGTCGGATAATCGCCGCTTGCGGGCGCATGGCCTAGCTGGTCTGCTGGAAGGATGAAGATAGCGCTGCGTCTCCTCCCCTTTTTCCTGATACCCGTCCTCACGCAATGTGGCGGCGGTGGGGGCGGAGGAGTTGCTGTCCCAAGGCTCGGCGGCGGATTTGGCGGCACCAGCGTTTCCCGCTCACCGGTGGTGCTGAATGTTTCCGCATGGGATCCCAAGGAGGTGCAGCGCGAAGGCTTGCGTTACTCCGAGCACAACGTCTCAGCGCTCCGCAAGAACGGCGGACTGGCGCTCATCGCACGCTCGGCGAAGGGGCCTGAACTCGACGGGAAGTTCGGCGATTTCCTGGCCGCCGCCAACCGCCAAGGGATGATGCTCGGCGCCTACCATTACGTCACGATGGATCAGGATCCAGCGGCGCAGGCGGACAGCTTCGTGAGCCGGGTGCGCTACATCGCCCGTTCGCGGGGGCTTTCCGGAAAACGGATTTTACTGGTGGGGGATTTCGATACGCTTTCCACGCCGGAAAGGCTGGTGAAATTCATCGAGCGCGTGCACGAGCGGACAGGTGTGTATCCGGTCACTTATCTGGAGAACAGCCCCGGTCTGCGAGAGCGCCTGAGTAACGCCACACCCGCGCAGAAAGCGGTGATCCGCCGCACGCCGTATTGGATCGCGCTCTACGGGCCGGGCGGCACTGAGCGTGCGATGGCTGGCGGCGATCTCACCCCGGACGAGCTTTGCCGACAATACGGTGTCTGGGGCGGCTGGAGCATATGGCAATATGGCGGCGTCGTCTGGGAAAACGGAGCCTCGCGTGCCAAGCACTACGATACGCCGCAATGGCGAAGTTCGCGATTTTACGGAAACCTAGCACACCCCATGGAGCGGAACGTTTTCAAGGGCAACGAGGAAGGCCTCCGCGCTTTCTGGGAGCGGCATAGCATCATCGCACCATGAATGGAATTCCATACCCGCCTCTTGTTTCGCGTTGCCTTATGAAGGCATTTGTCGAAAATCACAACTACCGCCATGTCAAATCCTTTCCGCGAAGATCTCGTTTCCCGCAACCGGCCTGAGCCATGCACGGTGGTGATCTTCGGCGCAACCGGAGACCTCACCCACCGCAAGCTCATCCCCGCGCTCTACAACCTCGCGGTGGACGGCGAGCTGCCGACGGGGGTTAATATCATCGGCTTCGCGAGGCGGGAAAAGAGCGACGTCGAGTTCCGCAACGGACTTGAAGAGCTTAACAAAAAGGTTTCCCGCAGCGGCCACGATCGGGAAGTCTGGGATAGCTTCATCCACAGCGTCAGCTACCACCAGTCCGAGTTCGATGATACAGATGGTTACACCTCGCTGTCGAAACGACTCGATGCGATCGACGCCGGCCGCGGCGGCAAGGGTAACCGCCTTTTCTACATCGCATCCGCGCCGGAGTTTTTCGATGAGATTCTCATCCGCCTCAAGAGCGCGGGCCTGAACAAGGCCAAGGACGGCTGTTGGGCTCGCGTCATCATCGAAAAACCCTTCGGTACAGACCTTAAGACCGCCAAGCACCTCAATAAGGTCGTGAGCGAAACCTTCGCGGAAAAGGACACCTATCGGATCGATCATTACCTCGGCAAGGAAACAGCGCAAAACCTTATGGTGCTGCGTTTCGCTAATGCGATTTTCGAACCGCTCTGGAACAGCCGCTACATCAGCCACCTGCAGATCACCTGCTCGGAAAACCTCGGCATGGAGGGCGGGCGCGGCGGTTACTATGAGAAATCCGGTGCCCTGCGCGACATGGTGCAGAATCACCTCCTCCAACTCCTCAGCCTCGTTGCTATGGAGCCGCCCACCGACCTTTCCGCCGACGGCGTGCGAGATGAAAAAGTGAAGGTGATACGCTCGCTACGGCAGTGGGATACGCCGGAAAAGGTCGCGCAGAATGTGATCCGCGCCCAATACACGGCGGGCCATGTGGATGGCAACGCCGTCCCCGGCTACCGCGAGGAAGACCGCGTTTCCCCTACCTCCGAGACGGAAGCCTATGTTGCCGTGCGCCTGCTTATCGATACATGGCGCTGGAGCGGCGTGCCGTTCTACATCCGCATGGGTAAGCGCCTACCGAAAAAATCCACGGAGATCTCCGTCCATTTCAAGGATGCCCCCTCGGTTCTCTTCGGAGCACTCCCCGGCGGCGTCCCCGGTGGCAACGTCCTCGTGATCCGCATCCAGCCGGACGAGGGCATCTCCCTGCGCATGGTCTCGAAAATCCCCGGCACCTCCCTCCGCCTTGAGCCGGTGAAGATGGATTTCCACTACGCCACCAGCTTCGGAAAAGGCAGCCCCGAGGCCTACGAGCGCCTCATCCTCGACGCCATCGCCGGCGACGCCACCCTCTTCGCCCGCCGCGACGAGGTGGAGGAGGCATGGCGTTTCATCGACCACATCGAGCACGCGTGGCACGAGTCCGACAACAAGCCGCAGATGGCCGAGTTCACCGCCGGTTCCTGGGGCCCGCGCGAGGCGGACGAGATGATCAAGAAAGACGGCTTCGCATGGCGGAGGCTTTGAACGGTATGGACGAATACGCAGAGCTCGGGAAAGAAGTCCCCGTTTCCCAGATCGACCGCGAGCTGCACGCCCTGTGGGAGCAGGACGAGGCGCGCACCAACGCGTCGCTGATGAACCTCGTGGTCTACACGGAGAGGACAGGCGGCCTGCTGGAAAACTCGCGTATCATCAGGGATCTCACACGCGAGAACGCTTGTCGCGCCATCCTCGTGGAGATCGCGCGCGATGAGGCGACCTCTCTCCGCGCGTGGATCACCGCGCATTGCCAGCTATCTCACGGCCAGAAATCCGTCTGCTGCGAGCAGATCGCCTTCCGCCTCACCGGCCGCGTCACCGGGCGTTTCCGCAACACCGTCTTCTCCCACCTCAACTCCGATCTGCCCCTCGTTTTCTGGTGGCAGGGCGAGCTTTCCGAGGTCTTCACCGAGCGGCTCTCCAGCGTGATCGACCGCCTCATCGTCGATAGCTCCGGGTGGGCGGATGCGAAGGCCGGCTTCGAGCGCATTACAGTTGCCACCGAGGGAAATACGGCACTCGTATTACAAGACCTCGCATGGACGCGCTGCTGGCAATACCGTGTCGGCATCGCTGGGCTGTTCGACGATAGCGTGGCGCAGGCGATGCTCGGTGAGATATCAAAAATCCGCATCAGGCACTCGCCGCAGGATCGCAATACTGCCCTGCAGTTCCTCGCATGGCTGGCCGTACAGGACGGATGGAAATCCACCGGCGTAGGCGAGTTCGAAACCAAAGAAGGCCATCGCGTTGCCGCAGAAATCGAATCCTCCGAAGACTCCGCGCCACTTGGCTTGGTCGAGCTTTCCTCCTCCACAACCACCGTCCGTGTGAGCCGTGACAAAGGCTCCGCCCACCTACTCCG
Organism: Prosthecobacter debontii; assembly: GCA_945869855.1. Taxonomy (GTDB): domain Bacteria; phylum Verrucomicrobiota; class Verrucomicrobiia; order Verrucomicrobiales; family Akkermansiaceae; genus Luteolibacter. Next base: position 7,017 of record CAMBQC010000027.1, on the reverse strand, counting down.
CGAGATCGAATCCGGCGATTACAAGGTCAGCTCGATATCCCCCGCTGACCCTGATTCACCGGAAGCCCTCGTCGCTTGCCAGCTTTCGCGTGGCGGCAAAAACTCCCTTTTCCTCAAAATTCTTCCAGCGTTTCTGGAACTGCTTTGATCCAAATTCTTCGGTATGCATGAAACCTTGAAAGGAAATCGGAGATTTGAAATTGAGAGCTTAAGTTCTCAATTTTAATTAACCGACATTCGGCAACGCTCACGAGGAAATGACGGTGCCCTTCATTCGTCCAGCAGCGGGATGCTGAGTTTTAGAAACGTGTTGGCGTCTAGGGTAAACGGCGATGGGTCGGAGGAAAGCTTACCATAGACCACGTTGGTAGCGGGATCAGGCGCAAGGGTGAGCGTGCGAATTTTGGCACCGCTGATGTCGCCGAAATCATCGACAGTGTTTTCGGTGGTCGTGAAAGTCAGTGCAGGCTTTGCGAGGGCGGTGGCGGCAGCTTCATCGTCGGGCGCGAGCCAGCGCGCTACCGTGAGAGTTTCCAGCATGGTGAGGATGAAATTCGCACGGGCGGGATCAAGATCGGCGGTGACATCTTTCCCGGCGCGGGTGGCTTTCCATGCGGCGTCGCCATCTTCATAGAAAAGCTCCAGCGGCAACTCCTCCCCCTGCATGAGGGAGAGCTTGGTGAGATCCACCTTGTAGAACGACCAGAGACGGGCATGCCGCCAGTCATGCGCGTTGACGGCGATTTTTGATAGAAAGGAGTTGTCTAGGCGCATCACGACCGGGCTGGTCTTGCGTTTTGCGAAGAGGCCGCCGCGCTTGTCCAAGCCGAAGGAAATCGATAGCGTCTGGTTGTTTTCCGCGAGGAAAATGAGAGTTAGGATCGGGCGATCTAGTCCCCACGGGGAAAGGTCATCCGGCGCTGCATCGGTTTCAAAGGAGAGGGCGCGGGTGTCGGTGACTGCCATGAGAAGATCGAAAAGGCGCTGCTCGTTGGCTATTTGCTCCTTTCCGCCGATGGTGGCTGTCCACGGTGCCGGCGGTTCGCGTGAAATGCGGATGGTGGGCGTGGTGGCGGACTCGATCGCAATGCCGCGTATCGAGGCGATGTTGAGATTGGTGAGCGTCGGGTCGCGAAGGTCGTTGACTGTAAGCGGCAAGTCGGCGAGCGAGACGATCTCCGCCTCTGCTGCCTTGAGTGGCAGCGTGAAAACGGTTTCCGGACGGTCGCTGACAGTAGCAAATACCTCACGGGCTTCCGGAGTGTCGGCGGGGAGGATTTCGAGGACAGTTTCCACTTCCCATCCGAAATGGCTGAGGGCGATCTGCCCGCCACGCGCAGAGTCGGTGACCGATGGCAAGGTCAGATCCGACCGCTCTGCGATCTTCGTAGCCTGGAGCTCGAAAAGACCTTCGAGCAGGGCTTTGACGGTGGCGGGATCGGTGGCGAGATCGAGGGGCTTGATGATGCGCCAAGGAGCAGAGGGGTCGGCGCGGGCAAGGGTTAGTTCACCTTCGCCGGTCCGTATGCGGATTTTCCCGAGGCCAAGGGGATTGAATTGCAAGGGTCGGTGGTCGCGGAGGCGGCGGAAACCGTCCTTGAAAAGCGGCGAAAGATCACCGGTGGCGGCATAGACATGGGATTTCCTGCCACTTTCAAGCGGAAGCAAGTAGGTGGTGGGGATGGATTGCGGATTCTCGCCTTCAGTAAGATGGAGCCAAGGAGTGCGTCTGCCGAGTCGAAAATGGGCGAGCGATTCACCGGAGGCGTCCTGTAAATTAATCTCAGTGTTGCCGACGGAAAGGCCAGCCGCGGCAGGGTCGAGCTTTTCCCGTTCGATCCGATCTACAGCTATCGTGGTGTTAGCGTGGCTCAGGATGGCTAGCGTGGCGCGGTAATCCATGCGGTCTTCCCACGGTTTGGTGGCGATCCAACCGCTCTGAGTTTTCTCGAAAACAGAATTAGTTTCACCGGTGCGCAGACATATCCGCGCTACGTTTTCTGGCTTGAAATCGGGATAGATTTGCTTGCCTAAATCGACGTGTGGCGCGCCAAGAAGATGGTTCAGACTACCTTCACGCATCTGCCAAACCGCCAGCGCACCGATGATGGCGGTGGTGGCAAGTAGCAGGAGGGTGAAGAGGAGTGATCGCAAAATTTCAAATTTTAAATTTCAAATTTCAAAAAAGAGTGTTTTGGCGAGCGAAAGTCTTTTTGAAAGTTGAGATTTGAAGGTTGGAGGTTAGCTGCGTCGGGATGAGAAGGCGATGCCGCCGATGATGAGGAAGGCGAGTGGGATAAAGACGAGGTTGAGACGATTGATGAAAGAGACCTGGGTATCCAAAAGTGGCAACATGTAGATACCGATGGTGCGGGGGGTAGCTCCAGCGAGGGAATCGCGGCGGACCAACCAGTTCGCGGAAGAAGCCAGAAAATCGATGTTCTCGGCACGCTGGCGGTCGGGATCGAGGAAGTCGGTGTTGGCGATGACGATCATGCGGGATGCCTCGGCAGAGAAGCGTTCGTCGCTAGTGGCTCCACGAGTGACGGAAGCAGCGAGGTGTAGCGGCGGTGCGGCATCACGGATCATATCGAAGGTCTCACCATCCTTGTCCTCACCGTCATTTTTCCCAAAATCCGCCTCTCCCCAGAAACCCACACCGATTTGGATGAGCGGGGTAGGCGAGATTTTTTTTACGGAGAGGTCGTCGGCGCTTTCGCGGACTTCGAGCGACGAGGACGCGCCCTCGAAGACGGCGGCACGACCGGCGAGATCCTTGAGGAAAGGGATGCCTTCCGAAAAATTTCCGCGCGCGGTGGTAGTGATGCGCTCGCCGCTGTTGCTGATGATGCGATCACGGCGCGGGGTGACTCCCTTAGACCGGAGGAAGCTGCGCAGGTTCGGTGGACATTGGCCGGCTTCGAGAAGGATGAGTATTGCGGAGCATGGTGCATTCCAGTAGGCTTCTAAAGTAGCGATCTCTGCTTCGGTGAAATCGTATTTCGGGGCGACGATGGCAAGGCCGTCGACACCCTCGGGGATGGCAGTGAGATCGGAAATGTTTGCGGGAGTGAGGCGGATGTTGCGGTAGCGGAGGGTGGCGGCGAGGTTGTTCCAAGGGGAGTTTTCGCCGTCAGTATCGACCCGGGATTTGTCCGCCAGGAAAAGGAAGGTGCGGGGCTTGCCCTCGATGGCCTCGACGAGGCGGGCGGTGAGTAGATCCTCGGCGCGGAACGCATTCGGGCGGCGCTGGCCTTTCGCGTCCATCGCGTAGGTCAGCATTTCCTCCGCGAGCGCGAGGGTGATGTGAGGGTTGAGCGACGGGCTGCCTGTCTTTGTTTCCGTGACGATGGGCACCGTCTCATCCGGGCGCGCGTCGATGAGGATGAGATCGCGAACCAGGGTGAGGTTGTAGGCCGCCGCGAATTGCGAGGCGCGATCCGGAGCGCGGATGGCGTCGATGACCTCGAGCTCGATCTTGCCGCCGGATTTGCGGGTGTATTCCTCGGCGAGGGCACGGATCCGGTCGTAAAACGGTGAGGAGCGACGGAAGACCATGATCCATTTCACCGGGCGCTCACGTTTGGCGACCGTGTCAGCCTTAAGATAATTCAAGGTCGAGGAGGAAAGCGTGTAATCCGCGCTGCGCGAAAGATCGGCGCGGACATGGTTTCTGGAGGAGAGGTAATTGGCGAAAATGATGGCGGTGAGCAGGAGGACGATCTGGAAAATGGAAAGGAAGCCGATGCCGAAGCGGTTCGGGCGGGATGGGCGTTTGGAATTAGGGGCGGACATCGAGGATAGGAAACTTTAAATTTTAAACTCTAAACCTCAAGCAAGAGGGCTAACAGAGGTTCGATGTGGAAGCTCAAGAAGTGGAGTTTACTTAGGGTTTAAAGTTTGTAAGTTAGAGGTTCATGGTCGCCAGCGGCGGAGGTCGATGACTTGGTGGGTGAGGAACAGGAAGAAGGCGCTGAGCGAGAGGTAATAGACGACGGCACGGGAATCGAGGAGGCCGTTGGTGAAATAGTGGAGGTGCCGCTGGGAGGAGATGTAGTGGAAAAAGCCCGCGCCCGCGAAGGACTCGCCCCAGATCACGGTGACGAAGCCTAGGAAGTAATGGACCACCAAGATCGTGATGGTGACGATGCCTGCGATGATCTGGCTGGAGGTCAGCGAGGAAGCAAGGCAGCCGATGGCGGTGAAGGCCGCGCCCATCAGGAAAAGGATCGAGAAACTGCCCAGCAGTGCGCCCTCCGAGTAGGCGGGCGGGATGTCCGTGAACCACGAGAACGCCTTGAACTGGAGATACGCCGGGATCCACAGCAGCATGTAGAACACCATCGCGGCGATGTATTTCGAGAGCACCACCTGCCACGTCCGCACCGGGGCGGTGAGCAGGGTTTCCAGGGTTCCCGTGCGTTCCTCATCGGCGAACAGTCGCATCGTGATCAGCGGGAAGATGAACAGGAAATAGAACCAGAATAGCGGCGTGTGGAAAGTGACGTAAACCAGGCTGTCCTTCACCGGCGTGTCGCGGAAGCCTTTCATCGCCGAAGACAAGGAAAGCCCCTGCATCAGCACGACAAACGCCAGCACTACCCAACCGAAGGGGTTGAGGAAATAGGTGTTGAGTTCCTTTCTGGCAAGGATCCGTAGAACGCGCATGAGAGTGCAGGTTCGGCGAAACAGCGCACAACGTCCAGCGGAGAGTGACCTGAGATCAATCTCCCAATTTAGAAAACTTTGCGTCGATGAAGGCGAGGACAAGGGTTTCGGTATCCGCGTCGCCGATGCGCTCGACGGCCTCGACGGAAAAGCCGCGGGCAATGAGATGGCGGGCCTGGACCGGATCGATGCCGCGAGCTTGGAGGTAGAAGATTTCCTCATCGGCGATCTGGGAGGAGGTGGAGCCGTGGGAGCATTTCACCTGGTCGGCATTGATCTCGAGGCCGGGCATGGAATTCGCCTCACAGTCGTCGGTCATCAGGAGGTTGCGGCAGGTCTGGTAGGCGTCGGTGTGGTGGGCGTTTTCATCGACGGAGATTAGGCCGGAGAAGACGGTTTTCGCGTGGCCGTAGAGGGTGTTTTTATACAGCAGATCCGAGTAGGCGCCTTCGGAAACGTGGTGCTGGAAAGTGCGTTGGTCGTATTCCTGCTCGTGATCCGGGATGGAAACGGAAAGCATGTCCGAGCGAGAGCCCGCGCCGTCGAGACGGGAGAGAGATTCGTTGCGAATCCACGAGCCGCCGGTATTGAGGATGAAAGCCTTGGCCCTGGCATCACGGGCGGTGGAGGTTTCGTTGACGGAAATGAGGCGAGTGGTCACGTTGAGATCCTGGATCGAGATGTAATCGAGCCGAGAGTCCGGGCCGGCGCAAAGGTCGTTGAACGCGATGGCGAGGCCGGGCGTGGTGTCGTCGGCGGAGCGGAAGATTTCCACCACGCGGACGGCGGAGGATTTCCCTGTAACGATGAGGGTGTGCGGGAAAACGGTGGTCTGTCCGGAGATCCAGTGGTGGATCTCGATGGTGCCCTCGGCTTCGGTGTTGTCCGGGACATGGACGAAGAGCCCGTTTTTCACGGAGGCTTCGTGCAGGGCGGCGAATTTCGCGGAGCCAAGGCGGGTTTCCTGCTGCATGAAATACCGCTCGACAAGATCGGTATGGGAAACGAGCGCGTCGGCGAGAGGCAGGCAAATCACGTTTTCCGGGAGCGAGGATTCGGAGTGGATGACCTCGTCGTTGAGGAACACGAACTTGGCGGCGGGCTTCGCAAGGCCGGTGGAGCGCGCAATGATCTCGGCTTGGTCAGCGTGTACCGCCTCGCCGGAGAGGTTGGTAAAATCGAGCTGCTTGATATTTGAGAAACGCCAGAGGATATCGTTGCGCTTCGGAGTGGGGATGGATTCGTAACGGGCTTTCGCAGCCTCTTGGCGGGCGGTGAACCAGGCGGGGATGGTGGTAGTCATGTGAGTGTTAAAATGGCTGGGGATTATTTGTTCTTTCGCTTTCTCGCTGCTTCAATTTCCTCAAGCGCTTCAAGGTCTCCGAGATCTTTGCGACGACCTGCGGCTTGCTTGCTTTTGATCAGATCCTGCAGATTGATGATGAGGGCTTCCTTGCCGCCGATTTTGCCGCGAATGCAATGGGGATGAACTTCCTCAAAAACCAAACCCGGAACCTCAACGAGGATATCGATGCGATAGGGAGGATCACCGAACTGACTCATGCGATCGCTGTCGAGGAAGCATTCCTCCGTGATGTGCGGCTGGTCTCCGTAGAATTCGTTGATGACCTTCACAAGTTTGCGCGCGTTCTCCTGGGATTTTTCGACAAAGAAATCGATGTCACCGGTGTATCGGGGGTAGCCGTGGGAGATGACGGCATAACCACCGATGATGGCATACCTAACACCATGGGACTCTAACAGTTCTACAAATGCTGCGAACTCTTGATCTGGTTCCATTGTTCTTGGGGATTCGTTGATTGATCAGAATAGCGGCTGCAGCAAGGCGTTCATCCACGGTTTTGCCTAGCCAGTGTTCGGCGGTCAAAGAGGTATCTTCGGCAAAGGTTACCATCCGGTGCTGAAATTTCCTTGTATACATAGACACAGCAAATTAACCCACCGAGCCTTCCATTTCGAGGTCGATGAGGCGTTTCAGCTCGACGGAATATTCCATGGGGAACTCGCGTACGAGGTCGTTGATGAAGCCGTTGACGGCGAGGGACATGGCCTGTCCTTCGTTGAGGCCGCGCTGGCGCATGTAGAAAAGCATTTCTTCGGAGACCTGGGAGACACTGGCCTCGTGCTGGGTGGCGTGGCGGTTGCCTTTGACGGTGATGGCCGGGTAGGTGTCGGTGCGGGAGTTGCTGTTGATGAGGAGCGCGTCGCACTCGGTGTTGTTCTTGCAGCCCTTGAGGTGCTTGGGAATGTGGACCTGGCCACGATACGTCGAGCGGCCTTTGCCGACGGAGATGGATTTCGACACCACGTTGCTGGTGGTGTTGTCGG
>CAMBQC010000026.1 GCA_945869855.1 Prosthecobacter debontii | reverse complement strand
CGCGACACCGCCAGCGTCACCCTCAAAGCCACCAGCGGGGCGACCACCTCCTACGAGCTCCAGGAAACCGAAGCCCACAGCGGCATCTTCAAATCCGCCTTCGCTGTCAGCTACGCCACGGACAAACTCCCCGCCAAGCTCCCGCCGGTAGCCCTCAACGGTTTCCCCGTCCGCTACGGTGATGACGTCGAAGTTTCCTACTCCGCCGCCGGCGAATCCCAATCCCTCTCGGTCAACGTCAACAAGGGCGCGGATGGTTTCATCGAGCCGTTCAGCAAGCGTTTCACCGGAGATGAAATGGCCGTCCGCACCAGCTTCACCCTCGCCGAGTGCTACTTCGAACTCGCCAAGAAGCACCGCGAGCTCGATCAGGAAAGCCTCGCCCGCCGCGAGATCGCACAAGCCCGCAAGCTCCTCGCCGAGGCCATCGCCACCCACCGCGACGACGACCTCCGCGCCCACGCCGAATACCTGTTGGGCAACCTCGCACAGGAATACGCCGACCTCGCCAAAAACGACGAAGCCAAGCTCCCGATGTATCAGGACGCCCTCGCCCGTTTCTCGAAAATCCCCAGCGATTACCCCGAAACCGAGTTCGCCCCCAAGGCCCAGTTCAAGACCGCGCTCGTTTACGAAAAAATGGGAGAGACCCAAAACGCCGTCGAGGAATACGTGAAGCTCGCCTACAAATACCCGAACCACGAGCTCCTCCCCTCGGTCATGTCCCGCCTCGGCGCGTATTTCCAACAAACCGGCCTCGCCTTCAAACAGCAGGCCGACCCGCTGCGCGAAAAAACCGACGACGCCACCAAGTCCGAAGTCCTCCGCCTCGACCAGCTTTCCTACCCCGAGTTCCTCAACGCCGCGATGGTCTTCTCGAAACTCCAGCAGCGTTTCCCCGATGATCCGCTCGCCGGCCTTGCCGGTCTCCGCGCCGGACAGAACTACATGCGCGCCCACCAGTACACCAAAGCCATCAAGCTTTTCACCGACGTCCACGCAGTCGAAGCCTACGACGACCGCGAGATCCGCTCGCAGTCGCTATACTGGAGTGGCATCAGCCAGGAACGCTACGCCGGCCTGATGTCCGAGGACAACTACAGGGGCCGTGGCGAAGCCATGACCGCCGCCTACGAAATCTACCGCCGCGTCACCTTCGATTTCCCCGACAGCGTCTGGGCGAAATACGCCCGCGGCCGCCTCGCCGACCCCGCCTTCGAGAAACTCGTGGCGGAGGAAAACGAAGCCCGCGAACGCATGATCGAATCCCTCAAGGAAAGCAGGAAAAATCGATGAACCAACTTGAGTCAGCGCTGCAACATGAACTCACCGGCGGAGCCGAGCCGAAGCTCCTCCTCCGCACCCGCACGCGCATCGACTGCGGGCGCTGGTGGCGCAGCACCCCCGTTTGGCTCTGCATCTCCGGCAGCGAACTCATCCTCTTCGCCGTCGCCCGCCGCCGCTATACCGAGCGCGTCCCGCTCGCCGATTGTCACAGCTCCGATTACATGGCTACCACCGGGGAATTGGTGATCGACTCCGCCACGGCACTGCGTATGAACCGCATCAAACTTACCCCACGAGAAGCTCTGAACGTGATCGATAAGCTAACAAACAAATAACCACTCTTTCCAACCACACCTCAAAAATATGATCGAACAACTCCTTTTAGGCGGGCCTCTGATGATTCCCCTCATGTTGTGCAGCCTTGTTGCCATCGCCGTCGTGTATGACCGCTGGTTTTCTTTCCGAGAGAATCGCCGCATCGACGTACGCTCCCTTCGCGCCAAAGTACAAGCGCTCCTGAATGAAAACAACATTTCGGGTGCCATCAGCGAATGCGAAGCCGCCGGCGGCCCGGTCGCATCCGTTCTTCTTGCGGGGCTCCGATCCTACAAACAACTGCGCGCGAAAAATGAGGGCACCGAGACCATGCGTCTGGTAGTCGCCCAGGTCATGCAGGACTACAGCGCTCAGGCGATGAGCGTCGTCAGCAAGCGCCTTGATGTCCTGACCACGATCGGCATGGCTGCACCACTCCTCGGCATGACCGGAACCGTAACGGGTATGATCGCTTCCTTCGCAGGCCTGGCGGAGGCTGGCAGCACCGGTGGCGGTGGCGGCGCCGTTGCAAACGGTATCGCGGAAGCCCTGATCACAACAGCTGCGGGCCTTCTCATCGCTCTCGCTGCCGTCATCCCGCAAAGCGTCTTTTTCCGCTGGTCGGATGAAATCGAACTCGAAATCGAAGAAAGCACCTGCGAGTTGGTGGAATTTATCCTGACGAATCACTAAGGCCAAAAAGCTAAATCCAAGTGAAAAAACGCCGCTCCAGTGATATTCCCGTCGATTCGTTTTCGGATATCGCTTTCCTTCTCATCATTTACTTCATGGTGGCGACCACGCTTGTGAAAGTGAAGTCGATCACGGCTGATCTTCCTGCCGGTGAGAAATCCACTCAGGCGAAATCAGAGAAAACACCCATCATCAACTTACGGGGTGGCGAGATGTTTTTCAGCGACAAGCGCGTGGAGATCTCCGAACTCAACGAGCGCTTGGCGTCACTCGACCTGCCAAACCAGGACGGTGAAAAACGCGTCATCATGTTGGAGGCTGCCAAAGGCACCCCGTACCAAAACTATTTCCAAGCACTCTCCGCCATTAGCGCCAACGGCGGCGTGGTTGCTATCGTCGAAGATGAATAAACCATGAAACGCGCGAAAAAAAAGAAACGCAGAACCATTCCCATACCCGTCGCGAGTATGGGCGATATCGCGTTCTTGCTGATCATCTTCTTCCTCGTGTGTAGCGAGGCGGTCAAAGATAATTCCAGTCTGCCCGTCGCGCTGCCGACGTCCGAACACGTCAAGAAAACCAAAGCCTCGGTCGTGGCCTATGTGACTGTCGATGAAACCGGCGAAATCTATTTTGACAACACGCGTGTCGATAGCGCCAAAGACGTTGAATGGGGCGTGCGTGCGCTTCTGACCAACACCATTTCCGACGACCAGCGTCACGTTCAGTTCAAATGTGACAAGTCACAATCCAAGGAAGTTTTCCAACCCATCCTCCAAGCCATCGCCGAAGCCGGTGGCATCATTGAAGCCGTAGGCGAAATCGAACAGTAAATCCAGCCATCCACCAATATGTCCAATCCCACCCAAGAAATCACACCTGACCAGTTATTGCAGTCCTTCCGGGGACGCAGCTTCAAGTCAGTGATACTCTTCACCGTCATAGTTCATGCTGTCGTCATATGCGGAACCAGCGTTCCCTATCTTATGAAAGCTCTCACTGGCGAATCATCATCCAAGCTCAGCGAAAGTGAACGGACGGAAATCGCCGCCCGCGAAGCGACCGAGGCCTTGCGCGACATCGCCACCAAGCACGGACTCAAGCCACAGGATCTCAGCAGTCGCATTGCCGGGGGTGCCGCGCCTGCAGCACCGAAGGAGGACGCGCCGCCTGCCGCCAAAGATCCCGCTCCATCAGATGTGAAGCAACCCGAGGAAGCTGGAGAACCGGAAAAGCCCGCGTCCGCCATCGAAAAGGAAATCGAAGTCAAGGCAGAAGGCCCCGTGGTTCCTCCCATTCCCGTCGAAGAAGCCAGCGATGAGGATCTGTTTGGCAAATGACCCAAGACCACCGCTCCTTCATTCCTAGCTAACCCGCATGAGCCGCGATACGCATACCACCATACCCACCGTGACAGTGGACGAGATTCCAACGAATCCGTCCGCTTTCAAGGCGCGCGTGGTAGCGATCGCGGTTGCATCCATTGCCGTCTTGTCTGGAGCGGCTCATTTTTGGTTGCCGCCGGCGCTGGCTGCTTTCCTTTCGCGTAATGCGGAAATCCAGATACTCTTCCAGCAGAGCCACACGGATTCGTCACTTAAGCTGGCGTTCCAACTCCTCGGCCTTCTGGCCATCCTTTGCTCAGTGGCTGGTATTGTTGGATTTTTCCGCAGCCGCATCACATGGCATGTGCTTCGCGTGCCTCTGCTTGCCGTGTATTTGGTCGTTGGATTTTTTCTCTGGGTAACATGGCGGGCGTGTTTCTCCATTCTCGATAACCAACTCCAGGTGGATGGCGGGGTCCAGAACAATGCCACCATCATTAAGCTTTGGTGGAGCATCGCATGGCCGATTCTCGCGACTGCGGTCTTCGCGGCGTGGACGCACGTCATGCTGCGCAGTCGTTCGGTTTACGCGGCCTTCACGCGTGAAGAGGGTATCGCCATGGTCGGTGACCGTGTGCTCGAGGATATCCGCACCCATGGCCGTGATCCTCGGAATCGTCGCAGTCTTTATCTCAGCACCCTTACCCACCTCGTCATTCTCGTGCTCATCCCGTGGATCATGAGTCTCGGCGGCTGCGTGGAGGCCTACAAGGTGCCGAAAGGCAGTGGAAATCCCGTCGTCGCCATGGTGAAGATGGTGAAGCCCAAGAAGAAAAAGAAGCAAACCCTTAGCCTGCGTCCGAATTCCGCGATCATCTACGAAGTGCCTGACCTCGACGACTCGCAGGTTGATCAGGTGATGGAGGAGCAAACCCAAGCCACCTACGCAGCGAACAACGCCAAGTCCGGCAAGATGGGCAAAGGCGGCGGCACCCAGGGTGGTTGGCCGGAGGGAATGGACGATTACAAAGTCCGTTTCATCCGTCTCGAGCACAAAGGCGCGGGTTGGGACGACGGCATGGACGAGTCCAACGCAGACATCAATTTCCTCCGCGCCTTCGCCCAGGCCACCGGCTTCAAGAAAATCGCCAACAAGGGCGAAAGCCATTCCATCTCGCTGCTGAAAAAGTATCCCAAGGACGGCTTCCCGCCCTTCGTCTTCCTGACCGGCGATGCCGATATGGGCAATCTCACCACGGACGAGGCGAAGATCCTCCGCGATTACTGTCTCAACGGCGGCATGCTCATCGCCGACGCCGGCTCGGTGAGTTTCCACAACTCCTTCATGCGCGTCATCCGCCAGGTGTTTCCTGACAAGCCGCTCATCGACATCGCCGATGACGACATGCTCTATCAGGTGCCTTACACCTTCCCTGACGGTGCGCCGCCCTTCTGGCAGCTCGGCGGTCGCCGCGCCCTCGGCGTGAAACACGAAGGCCGCTGGATCGCCTTTTACCACCCCGGCGACATGAACGGCGCGTGGAAATCCCAGGGCTACACCGACGTCACCCCGGAAATGCGCGATGCCGCCATGAACCTCGGGGTCAACCTGATCTATTACGCGTTCAACCAGTGGAACGACGCGATCTCGAAAAAGAAATGATGAACCCGAACTCCTTCAGCGTCCTCGGCTATCTCAGCGTGCTTCTCTGGCTCGCCGTGCCGCTGCTTTGGTTCCTGCGCCACCGCCTGAAATTGCCCGGCTGGTCATTTCTCGCGCTCGCCCTGCTAGCTTTCACCTTCGCCACCCTCAACTCCCGCACCCACGTCAGCCGCATCCAGGCGGAGGTCAACGAGGCGTCGCCGGATGCCGTCATGCAGGAGGCGGCGAAACGCAAAGCCGTCGAGGAAGCCAGGGAAGGGGAGGTCGCCGACATCCGTTTCGCCGAGGACGGAACCGAGGATTTCATCGACAAGGCCGGCATGGACGAAGCCGACAGCAAATATCTCGAAAGCCTCGACGAATCGAAAGATCCCGAGTGGAAAAAGAAGAAAAAATCACGCGGAGAAGCCGCGGAGGAAGGCGACGACCTTGACGACATGCTCGGCGGCGAGGAACCCGCCGAAAAACTCTCCACCGAAGCCCTGCCCGAGGAAAAGGCATCCAGCGAACCCATCATCATGTCGGAGGCCCACGTCGCCACCGCCCAACGCCTGAACTCGATCAACCTCAGCGCCTCATCCTACGCGATCCTATTAGGACTCATCCTCTTCATCACCGATTACCTCTCCCGCGCCAACTCCTACGCCCGCGCCTCCTGCCCCTTGCCGCTACCCGCCGCATGGAGAAACGCCTTCACCCCGCTGCCTCCTGTCGTCATTCCGGAAAGGCCGCGTCGTAGCCTCACCCAAGAACTCGCCCACTTCGCCCGCCGCGGCGATGCCTTCGTCTGCTTCACGAAAGACGCTGCCTCCCTCCCCGAAAGCCTGCCCACCTTCGGGAAATCAAGCCGTCCCATCGACCTCCTGCGCACCGATGGCTCCCGCATTTCCGACACCTTCGTCTTCGAATGTCTTTGGTATCGCCGCAGCTGTTTCGTCGTAGATCCCTCGCGCTCCCAAACCCTCCTCACGGAAATCCTGAAACAGCTAGAACTCCGCCACGCCTCCCGCGCCCGCACCCGCCACAACGTCCACCTCGTCTGGAACCTCAGCCAGCCCCCGAACGAGAAAGACCTCGCCGACTTCGAACGCCTCGCAAGCTCCACCGGATTTTCCCTCTTCCACACCGATTCCCGCCCATGAAACCCGTCCTCCTTCTCCTCTCCTTCACCGCATTCACCTTCGCCGACGAACGCGAGGTCACCGAGGAACAGCAGGCCGCCATCGAGAGCGGCGGCGATGTGATCGAGAAAACCCTCCGCCCCGAAAATCTCACCGACCTCACCAAGGGCGAAGGCTTGCCGCCCTCCAAGAACAAACCCTATCTTTACCACCTCGGCCCCACCGGCATTTCCTGCTATATGTCCGGCGGCGCCGTGGGTGACCAGCTCCTTGTCCAAAGCACCATCAAAGGCTCGCCCGGCGAGGGCAAGTTCCTCCCCGGCGATGTCATCACCGGCATCAACGGCGTCAAATTCGAAGCCGGCGGCAACCTCGGCATCACCATCGGCAACGCCATCATCGAGGCCGAACGCGCAGTGAATGCCGGCAAAATGGTTTTCCAGGTCTGGCGTGACAAAAACTACCCCGCCCGCAACGCCACCAAAAACATCGCCGGCACCGACATCGACCAGCTCATCAACGAGGCAGAAAGCGACGATTCGCTCTACGACTGGAAACCCGAGGAAGCCCGCAAGGAAGAGGTCAAGAACATGGATCTCGAAAAGTTTCCCCTCGATCCCACGACCCTTGATGTGGAGCTGAAACTGCGCACTTTCCCCGACTACGCCGACACCGCCCCTTACGATTGCCCCAAGACCAAACAAGTCCTCGAAGACGCATGGAAGTCCCTTGAACAGCGCTTCATCGTCGATCCGAAAAAACCGGGCAGCGGAAAAGGCGGAGTCATCGAGGCTATTGGACTCATCGCCTCCGGAAAACCCGAACACCGCGAACTCGTGAAACAATGGGTGCGCAGCCCGAACTGCCCGTGGCAGCCGCCCACCGAACCCATCGGCGCGAGGTTCAAACCCGGCTACAAAGGCTACAATGGCTACCAAACCTGGCACCACGGCTTCATCGGCCTCTATTGCGCGCTCTACTACGATGCCACCGGCGACGATTACGTCCTGCCCGCCCTCCGCAAATACGCCATCGAAACCGCCATGGGCCAGAGCAAGGCCGGCACCTGGGGTCACACCTTCGCATTTCCGTCCTTCAATGGCGGCAAGTTCCACGAGATGAACCCCGGCTACGGAGCCCTCAACGCCGCCGGCAACCGCGCCTTCTTCCTCATCGCCCTCGCCAAGAAACTCGGCGTCGAGCATCCGGAGATCGATGCCGCCATCGCCCGCTCCCATAAATTTTTCGGCTCTTTCGTCGATCAGGGAGCCATCCCCTACGGCGACCATGCCGCGGCCGGCACCGATGACAGCAATGGCAAGAACGCCGGCACCGCCTTCGCCATGAAACTCATCGGCGACGACTACAGCGCGAAATATTTCGCCATGATGTCCGCCCACGCCTCCTTCACTCCCCGCGGCGGCCATGCCCACGACTACCACACCCAGTGGTCATCATGGGGAGCCACCCTTTGTGGGCCGGAACTGCGCACCATGGGAGAGCGCAACATGCGCTGGCGTCGCACCCTCTGCCGCATGTACGACGGCAGCTTCGTCTACCACTCGCCCACGGAAAAATACGGGACCTTGCGCGACCCCACCGCCACCGAGATTTTCAACCAGGCCGTCATCCACAAACAGACCCTCATCACCGGCAAAGACCTCGACGAGAAGCTCTTCCCCGACGAGCGCGAAACGAAACAACTCCTCGCCAGCGCCTACGGCCAGTTCAACAACGATTACCTGAAAAACCTCGCCGGGAAACCATGGCCCGAGCGCTCCACCGATGAGCTCTTCGACCTGCTGGATATCTTCATGCCCAAGGCCCGCACCGCCGTTGCCGCGGAACTCGCCAAACGCTTCCAGGCCGGAGAGTCCGCCATCCTGCCGCGCCTGGTCGAACTCCTCGCCCACGAAAACGCCCGCTTCCGCCACGGCGCCCTCTTTGCCATCGCCACCTGCGGCAACGACACCGTCCTCTCCAACCTCGCGAAAATCACGCCGCTGCTCATCGACCCCAAGGACTTCGTCCGCATCACCGCCGTTGACACCATTTCCAAAGCCAGCAGCGACGCGGAAATCCAGCTCGCCCTACTCGAAACCGCCGTCGCCGACCGCACCGCCCTCGCCCCCAACAGCGTCCGCAACGCCATCCAAAGCAGCCTCCTGAAATCCGAGGCCGCCGTCAGCATAACCCCCTACAAGGCGGATATCGACGAAGCCCTCGTAACCCGCGCCCTCACCAACCTCATTCTCGAAGAAACCGGCGGCGGCCCCTTCGTGAAAGCCAAGGTCGGCGTCTGGGACAAAGACACCGTCGTCCGTCTCGCCGGTCCGCTCACTTTCATCGCCGAAGAGGAACAGGTTTACGACCAGATGTTCGGTGCCCGCAACGCCCCCGCCCAGGAAATGCTCGGCAAGTTCGGCTATCTCGAAGGCATCCAGACCAACGGCTACCGCATTTTAAAAAAAGCCCAAATGCCGCGCCGAATCCGCGGCGAATTCGGATATAAAGATCCTCTTGTCCTGCCAGAACTCGTAGCCCGGCACCCCGGCGTCTTCGTCGACCTGATCGATGACCTGAAAGCCGTCATCATTGCCAATCCCACTGAGGAAATCACCATCAAGGACGCGCAAAAAAGGGTTTCTGTAACTACTTTGGTGAAGATACTCCAAACCATCGAGCAGAACAAAACCCCTGCCAAGCTCCCCAGCATCGCCGACGATGTCCGCAGCATGTTCCAAAAAGAATTAGCTGCCGCCGAAGGCACCGGCGCGAAAATCAAGCTCTGCCGCACTGCCCTCGCCGATCCCGAAAGCAAACACACCTTCCGCCAGATCGCCGCGATGGACACCCTCGTCGAACTGCTCGAAGCGGAAGCCCTCGAAGACCTCCTGCCCTACCTCGGCAGCGACTACTGGCGCACCCTCGACCACAGCCGCGCCCTCGCCGCAAACCTCGTCAAATCCGGTGCCGGCTCCGCTCTCATCGCCTCTTTCGCCACCGCGAAATTCCCCGAAGCACAGGCCGGCATCCTCACTGTCCTTGCCTCCGCGAAACACGCTCCCGGAGCTTCGCTCTCCAAGGAAGCGATGAAGCACGGCTCCGCCACCGTCCGCGCGGCGGCAGCCCAAACCTACGCCACCCTCGCCGGCACCGAATCCATCCCTGACATCCTGGCTTATCTCATCGCCGCTACCGATCCCGCCGATGTGCAGGGCTGCGAGGATGCGCTCGCCCGCTTCTGCGAAGATCCCGCCACCGCCGCCGTCCTGCGCGATGCGATCCTGAAATCGAAAGGCACCACCCCCCCGGATGCCCAGGCGACGATGTTCTATCTCCTCGCCCGCATCGGCGATTCGCAATCCCTCGCCGCCCTCAAGAAACTCGCCGAGAAAGACGACGCCCGCACCCTCGCCGATGTCGCCGCCGCCCTCTCCTACTCGCCTTCCCGCGAGGCGGACAAGCTCATGCTCGATCTCGCCGCCGCCAATCCGAAGCGCGCCGCCATCATCGCCCCGCACAGCGTCCGCCGCATGGTCATCGGCCCGAAAGGCTACGGCGACATCACCGGCGACCAAGCCATCGATTTCGCCGATGCCATGCTCAGGATAAACCTCGAGCCCCGCATCGTGAAACTGCTGGGAAGCATCCACGAAGCCCGCGCCCTCAGCACCCTGATGTTCTGCCTCGAAAAAGGCGTCGCCTCCGCCGCCGAAAGCCTCATCGCCAATGCCGAAGGCATGGACAAGCTCAGCCCCTCCGACTCGAAGATCGCCGCCAAAGCCCTGCAGGACGTCATCGAGTATATCGAGGTCACAAGACTGCGCGGCGGCATCAAGGCCCACATGGGCAAGGACGACAAATACACCGAGTGGAAAGCCCTCCAGGCCCGCGCCGGAAAAGTCCTCCTCAAAATCCACAAACCCGAAACCGCCCCCGTCCCCACCTTCGACGACCTGGATCTGGACAGGTAGCCGCGGGGTTTCTGCGTATCGCGAAGAGAATGCGGTTTGTCGTAAAAAAATCTGCAAGAAGTGAAACCCTATGGCGGTAACGGAAGCTCACCAACGACCAGAATACCCCGATACCATGCCAAAAGAAACCGATGACATTCAAGCCGTGGAGAAACTCGGCGAAGCGAGAGACGCGATCGTAAAGGAGCTGCGCAAGACCATTGTGGGGATGGACGATGTCATCGATGAGATGATGATCGCCATCTTCGCTAGAGGCCACTGCCTGCTCGTCGGGGTGCCCGGCCTGGCCAAGACGCTTCTCGTCAGCTCCCTTGCCGAAACGATGTCGCTCGGCTTCAAGCGCATCCAGTTCACCCCCGACCTGATGCCCTCGGACATCACCGGCACCGAGCTTTTGCAGGAGGATCCCGAGACCCACCAGCGCCGCTTCATGTTCCAGAAGGGGCCGATTTTCACCAACCTGTTGCTGGCCGACGAGATCAACCGCACGCCGCCCAAGACGCAGGCCGCCCTGCTCGAGGCGATGCAGGAAAAGCGCGTTTCATCCGGCGGTGAGGAATACAAGCTCGACGCGCCGTTTTTCGTGCTGGCGACGCAGAACCCGATCGAACAGGAGGGCACCTATCCGCTGCCCGAAGCCCAGCTCGACCGTTTCCTGTTCAACATTCAGGTCAAGTATCCGAGCTACGCGGAGGAGATCGACATCATGCGCAGCGTCACCACCGACAACGTACCGGTGGTTAACAAGGTGGTGGATGCCGCAGCCATCCTCGAGTTCCAGCACGTCGTCCGCCGCATCCCGGTGGCCGACCCGATCTTCGACTACGCCGCCCGTCTCGTGCGCGCCACCCGTCCCGACCAACCCGATGCCCCGGAATTCGTCCGGAAAATGATGAGCTGGGGCGCCGGCCCGCGCGCCTCGCTCAACCTCATCGTCGCCGGCAAGGCGCGCGCCGCCCTGCGCGGTCGCTGCCATGTTTCCGAGGAGGACGTTCGCGCGGTCTGCCTTCCCATCCTGCGCCACCGCGTCGTGCCGAGCTTCGCCGCCCGCTCCGAGGGGATGAGCGCGGACGGCCTGATCGCCCGCCTGATCGAGGAAGTGAAGCCCGCCAAGGGCTGAGAAAGAGGAAGTTGGGTGTCAGGGGTCAGGAATCAGTTGGATTCCGATTCCCCCCGACTCCTGTTTTCCGGCCACCGATCCCTGACATCCCCGCCATGTCCGAACACCTGCCCGAAATCCATTATCTCAGGCCCGAGTTGCTGCAGCAGCTCGGAGACCTCGAGCTTATCGCCCGCGAGCTTGTCGAGGGGCTTCGGGTGGGCAGCCACCGCAGCCCGCTCAAGGGCTTCAGCACCGAGTTCGCCCACCACCGCCAATACGTGCCGGGCGACGCGATCCGCAACATCGACTGGCGGGTCTACGGCCGCACCGGGCGGTATTACACGAAGCTCTACGAGGCCGAGACCAACTTCGACTGCCACATTCTCATCGATGCCAGCGCCTCGATGAACTACTCTTCGGGTAAGGTCAGCAAGCTGGAATACGCCAAGTTCCTCGCCGCGTCGCTCGCCTACATCGTGCTCAAGCAGCGCGACTCGGTGGGTCTCTCGGTCTTCGATACGGAGGTGCGCGCGTATCTGCCCCCGCGGTCGACGATGGGCATCCTTGTGCACATCGACCGCCTGCTGCGCGAAACCAAATCCCTACCCAAAACGACCATCGCCAAACAGCTTAACGACATCGCGATGATGATGAAGCGCCGCTCGTTCGTGATCGTGATCTCGGATTTCCTGGCCGATGTGGATGATGTCATCAAGGGGCTTGGCCGTCTGCGCCACGGCGGACACAACGTGCTTCTAATGCAGACCCTCGATCCCTACGAGATCGAGTTTCCCTTCGAGGGCATCTGGCGTTTCGACGGACTCGAACAGGAAGACCCGCTGATCACCCAGCCCGAGCGCATCCGCGAGGACTACCTTAAGAACTTCAACGCCCATCGCGAAGCCCTCCGCAACGGCTGCATCGCCGAGCACATCGACTACACGCTGGTCGATACCTCGCGCCCGCTCGACGCGGTGCTCAGCCAGTTCTTTTTCGAACGCGAATCCACCATCGGAGGCGCCGCCGCCCCGGAAAGATTATGAGTTTCCTCAATCCACTCCTGTTGATCGGCGCGTTGGGCATCGCCCTGCCCATCCTCGCGCACCTGCTCAACCGCCACCAAGTGCGGCACACCGACTGGGCCGCGATGCAGTTTCTCAACCGCAGCGTGCGGGTGCGCTCCCGCCAGATCAAGCTGCGCGACCTGCTGCTGCTGCTGTTGCGCTGCATGGCCCTGCTGTTGCTGGTTTTCGCGCTGGCGCGTCCGGCCTGGGAGAAAGGCTCCTGGTTTCCCGGCGAACGGCGAGCCGGGGTGGTGATCGCCATCGACTCGTCTTTCAGCATGGGGCACGGCGGCGAGGACGGCACGCGTTTCGACGAGGCCATGAAACGCGTGGAGATCATCCGCAGCAAGATGGCTCCCGGCGATCCGGTGACCGTGGTGATGCTCGGCGGCGACCAGCAGGTGGTGCTGCGGAACATGGCCTACGATGCGAAGCGCTTCGGGGAGGCCGTCGCAAACCTCAGCCCCGGCCCCGGGACGATGGATCTCGTCAACGAACCCAAGCGCCTCGCCGAACTGGTGGCGGACATGGAAGCCCCGCAGAAGGAGGTTTACCTGATCACCGACGCCCAGGCCGCGGATTGGAAGCAACCCTCCGCCCGCCTGCGCGAGGCGCTCGCCGAACTCAACACACAGGCCGGGGTCTTCGTGGTGCCGGTGCGGAGCGGCGACGACAACCTCGCCGTCACCGATCTCGAGCTGGTGGCCGGCGTGTTGCGCAAGGGCACGACCGCGCGCTACCGCGCCACGGTGCGCAACTTCGGCTCCGCGCCCGCCGCCAACATCGCGGTGCAATGCCGCGTCGATGGCGTGGAGATCGACCGCAAGGTCATTCCCCTTATCGCCCCCGGCGACTCCGAGACCGTGTCTCTCTTCGTTCCTTTCCACAATGCCGGGGCGACCGGCATCACCGCAGAAATCACCGGCGATCCGCTGGAAGCGGACAACGTGCGCCGCTCGGTGGCCGTGGTGCGCGACCGTGTCTCGGTGCTTTGCGTCGATGGCTCGTCCGGCGATGCCGGGCGGCTGGTGGTCGCCGCGCTGATGGCGCGGGCGGGTGGCATCCAAGGAGAGGACTACAGCGCGCGCGCCGTGCCGTGGTTATCGTTTCCCGCCGAGGATCTCAGCAAGGTCGATGTGCTGGTGTTCGCCGATGTTCCCGAAATCACGGAGGGGCAGGCCAAACAGCTCGAGCAGTTCGTGCGGCGCGGCAACGGTCTGGTTTGGTTCGGCGGTGATCAGGTAAAGGCGTCGGCCTGGAACGAGCGCGCTGCGAGCGGGAAAATACCGCTGTTGCCCGCCAAGATCGGCGAAGCCATGACCACCGGCGACGCCCTCGGTGCTGGCAAGCCGCTGGATGCGGATTTGTCTGACCACCCAGTCTGCCTGCCGCTGATGTCCCTGCCCGAGGATTTGCTCGGGGAAGCCCGCTTCATGCGTGTCCTTGAAGTCGAGCCTTTGTCCAACAGCTTCCCCGTGCTGCGGCTCGCGGGCAGCGGAGCGCCGGTGCTGTTAGAGAAGGCGCTCGGCCGCGGCCAGGTGTTCCAGTTCACCACCACCGCGGAGACCACATGGAACAACATGGCGCTGACCCCGGTCTTCCCGCTGGTGATGCAACAGATCGTCACCTACCTGTCGGGTCGCGAGTTCGAGCGTCCGCGCGTCGTCGGCGATTCGCTCACGCTCACCTATGCCGAGCAACCGGATGCCAGCGACGCGGTGTTCGAAATGCCTTCGGGAGAAAACATCACCCTGCCGGTGCGCGAGGTGGGCGGGCAGTTCGTCGCTCTGTTAGAAAACGCCCATGAGGCCGGCTACTACACCGCGCGCGTCAGTGTGCAGGCGGCCGGTTTGCCGATCGCGGTGAACGTCGATACGCGCGAGTCACAGGTCGCCAGCCTGGACGAGACCGAACTTCGCACGAACATCGAGGCGCTCGGACTCCAGGTGGCCGCAAGCGGCGACGAGTTGGCAGCGGCCATCGAGTCCACCCGCACCGGTCGCTCCGCCTGGCGCATCTTCATGATCGCGGCCCTCGCTTTCCTCCTTCTCGAATGCCTTCTTGCCGACCGCATGCTTTCCCGCGGCCGCGCCAAGGCCGACGAACCCACCTCCAACCCCGTGCCCGGGAATGCGTGACCCTTTGCTTATGACCCTCGGACTCGAAAACTTCTTCTGGGCGCGCCCGCTGCCCGCTCCGCTGATGATCGCGGTGTTCGTGGTGGTGGTGCTGCTCAGCATTTATCTCTACCGGCGTCCCTGGGGCTTGCCGCTGTGGCTGCGGATCAGCCTTGGTGCGGCTCGTCTGCTCGCGCTCGCCCTAGTGGTGGCCTCACTTTTCGAGCCGACCGCCGTGGTGACCGAAACCCACACCCAGGCGCGCACCCTGCCGGTCCTCATCGATGTTTCCGAAAGCATGTCCATGCAGGATCAGCGCAAGAATGCGAAGGACATCGCCGATGCCGCCGCGGCGTTGGGTATGCTGACAGAAGAGCCGCTCAATCCCGATGAACGGGTGATGCGGCTCGACGCCGACCAACGCCAGGCGATCCAATCCGCCTCCCGCCTTGATCTGGCGCGCGGCATCCTCCGCCATCCGGCCGCGCCCGTTCTCAAGGAACTCGGCGAATCGTTCGACATCAGCTACCATAGCTTCGGGAGCTCGACCCACATCCTCAGCGATGGCGATCTGAAGAGCCTCACCGCAAACGAGCCGGCCACCGCGATCGCGGCCTCGCTGGAAGCGGTGGCCAAGTCGGGCGCTACCGCTCCGGCGGGCATCGTACTGCTCACCGACGGCATCGAAAACACCTCCTCCAAACGCATCGAGGCCGTGCTCCAGGATCTCGGTGCTCGTGACATCCCAGTCTTTCCCGTGCCCATCGGTTTGGAAGAACCCGACGATGTCTCGATCCGCAACATCGTGATGCAGGAGGTCGCGTTCTCCGGCGACAGCGTGCCGGTGCAGGTGCAGGTGCTTTCGAAGGGCTACGAGAAACGCATGGCGCGGCTCACCATCAAGCTCAACGACCGCCAGGTGTTCCAGCGCCAGATCCGCCTGAAAGGAGGCCTTCAGTTCGAGGACGTGGAGTTCAACGTCGATCTCTACGAGAAGGGCGCGGCCCGCATCGCGGTCGCCATCGAGCCGTTCGGTGACGAAATTTCCGTGGCCAACAACCGTGTCGAGCGCAGCATCCGGGTGGTCAACGAAAAGGTCAACGTGCTCTACATTGAGGGCAACAACCGCTGGGAGTTCCGTTACCTGAGTGCGATCCTGAAGCGTGACCCGCGGCTCAACACGACCTTCATCTCCTCCTCCGCTGGGCCGGAGTTCGCACGGAATTCGCCCGAATACATCGAGCGCTTCCCTTCCAAGCGCGAGGAGGCTTTCAAATATGACCTCGTCATCCTCGGCGATGTCGATGCGGCGTTCTTTACGGCCGAGGAGCTGGGCCTGCTTGAGGAACTGATACGCGACCGGGGCGCTTCGCTGCTGGTGCTCTGCGGCCCGATGCACACGCCGTCCTCCTATTCCGGGACGCCTGTCGAAACCCTGCTGCCGGTGCGCTTCGATGCGGACAGCGAGTGGGAAATGACCTCCGAGTCGGTCTATCCGGTGCTCACCCCCGAAGGGCGTAGCAGCATGGTGATGTTGTTGGAAAACGACCCCGATGAGAACGACCGCATCTGGAGCCGCGTCGCGCCGCTTGATCACCTGCCGCCGCTGCTCGGGGTTAAGCCCGGTGCCACCGTGCTGGCCACGCTTTCCGATGCCGCCGGCGGTTCGCAGGTATATCCGCTCGTCGCATGGCACCGCTACGGCACCGGCAAGTGCATGTCCATGGCCAGCGACCGCCTGTGGCGCCTGCGTTTCAAGACCGGCGACAAATACCACTGGCGCGTTTGGTCGCAGTCGATCCAGTTCCTCACGCTCTCGCGCCTGATGGGCGAGCACAAGCGCATCCGCCTGGAGACCGACCGCACGCTGTATCAGGACGGCGAGCAGGTGCGTCTCTACGCCCACGTGCTGGACGAGGATTTCGAGCCGGTCGTCCAGCCGTCGTTCGAGATCTCGGTCAACGGCGCGGATGGCAATGCGCTGCGCGAACCGGTGAGCCTGCAGCCCGACCGCACCTCTCCGGGGCTTTACGAAGGCTACTTCACCGCGCCCGTGGCGGGGCGCTACCGCCTCGAGGCGAACGAGGATGATAAGGAAATTTCCAACACCACCGAATTCCAGGTGGCAGCGGTCAACCGCGAGCTGTCCGACACAAACATGCGCCGCGACGGCCTGCAACGCATCGCCAAGCTCACCGGCGGCAGCCTGCTGGCGCCGGAGGAAATGGCGAAACTCGGAAGCCTACTGGATGCCAAGCCCATCTCGACCACCGTGCGTTCGGAGCGCCCGTTGTGGGATAGCTGGTTGGTGGCCGCGCTGCTCATCGGCTTGCTCGGCGCGGAGTGGATATTGCGCAGACGAAACGACCTAACCTGATGAGCCAAGAATCCCACACCACCCTCGACCACTGCCTGCGCGCCGTCTGGCAACGCACCCAGCGCGGCCATGCCATTGGGGCCTTGCTGGCCTTCGCACGCTGGTTCGTCCCGCTTTTCCTGGTCGTCATCCTGATCGACCGCGTTGCTTACCTGCCTGGTTGGCTGCGTGCCGTGGCCGCGCTGTCGCTGCTTGCGCTTGCCCTGCGCCAAGCATGGCGTCATGGCGGTTCGCGCCTGCGGCGCTTCGATCCAACCCTCACCGCCCAGCAGGTCGAGCACGCACAGGGCGGCCTGGACAGCCTGCTGGTCACCGCGCTGCAGTTCCAGAAACAGGGGGCTTCCCCCGGCACTTCCGAGGCGATGTGGGAACACAGCCAGATCAAGGCGCAGGAGGTGGCGCGCCACATCGTTCCCCGGGAAGTGGTTCCCATGACCGCGCTGAAGCGCCCGCTTCGCATCGCGCTCGGCATTGCCGGCCTGCTGCTCATTCTCGCCGTCCTCAACGGCCCTTTCCTCGCGGCCGGTTTGGGCCGTTTGTTCACGCCGTGGCTCGCCATCGCCTATCCGACCGACACCCAAATCAAACTGGGCTCGGGTGAAATGGTGATCCAGGAGGGTGCTCCGGCCAGCATCGAGATCCGGCTTTCCGGAGAGATCCCCAAAACCGCCGAGCTCGCCCTGCGCACCGGCGAAGGCAAGCCGCGCGAAATCGATCTCGATGTCGTCGATGGCCTCTGCACCTACGAAATCTCGTCCGCCTCGCGCGATTTCAGCTACCGCGTCAATGCCGGCGACGCCCGCAGCGACTGGCGCCAGGTGCGCGTCATCCCCGCTCCCCGCATGGCCAAGGTGGCGGTCGAATTGGATTTCCCCGACTACATCGATCGCCCGAACGAAACGGTCGAGGCATTGACCCTGACCGTGCCGGAGGAAACCAAGGTCAGCTGGAAGCTCACCCTGGACACGCCGATCCGCGAGGCCACGCTGCACCGGGATGATGCCGCCGACCTACCGCTCGAGATCGGTGAGGACGGGCGCACGCTCACGCTTTCGGAAACCGCATCCGCATCGCGCGGCTACAGCTTTTCGTGGGTCGAAAAGAGCCACGGCTTTGCCTTCACAAGCCCACGGTATTTCCTTCAGGTTGCCTCCGACCAAGCGCCGCGCATCGAGCTGACCGCACCCCTCGCCAATCTCAACGCCCTGCTCGGGCGGCCGCTGTCGCTCGCGGTGCGGATGCAGGACGACCACGGCATCGGCGCCGTCCGCATCATCCACCGCGTGAACCGCCGTCCCGAGAAAGCCGTCGAACTGCCGGCTCCCGCTCCGGGCAGCGAGGGCGAGCAGGTGCTGGATTGGGACTACCGCAAGGATTTGCCCGACCTACAGATCGGTGACTCGGTATCCTTTCTGGTCGAAGCGGCCGACAAGTATCCCGGCGAGGGCGGAGCGCACCAGGTGCGCACCGAGACACGCCGCATCACCTTCCTTTCCCGCGAAGATTACCTAGCCGAGGTCAACAAGCGGATGGACAGCCTGCTTACCCGGGTGCGCACGCTTTACCGCCAGCAGCGCGCCGCCCACGAACTGGCGCTGGGGCTCGATCCCGCCGCCGATAGTTTCGTCGCAACCTGCCAGCTCGAAGCGATCCGCCAGGAAATGGTGCGCGAACAGCTCGTCACCACCGCCGATGAAGTTCAGGCCTTACTCGACGACCTCGCTGCAAACCAAGTCACCGATGCGGTGGAAAGCGATTCCCTCGCCGCCGTCCGCGACGCCCTGCGCACCATTGCCGCTGATCATGTCGCACGGGCCGCCGATCTCATGCGTTCGCAGGTCGGTGCCGAAAAGCGCGATCCGCAACCGGCCATCGCCGCGATCAACGAGGCCGCGCGAGAGCTCGCGGGACTCGTCCTGCAGCGGGGCATCGAAGCCTCCCGCGAGGTCTATGCGAGGGAGACCCGGATGCTGGCCGGCGAATTGGCAAGGCTGCGCCTCCGCCTGCTGACCGCCGCCCCGGACAAGGCCGAGGCTCTTGCCAAAGCGCACGAGGACGTGGCCGCCTGGACCGACGATCTGCTCAACAAGCTCACCGCAGGGATGCGCTATGACACCAAGGCGCTGGCCGTCCTCGGGCTCAGCCGCGGCATCCACGCCCTACGCACCTCCAAGCTTTCCGATGAAATCCGCAACGCCGCCAAGCTGGCCCGCGAAGGCCGGATGGCGGATGCCGCCGTTTCCCAGTATCCCCTAGCTCGGCCCCTGATCGAAGCGGAGTTCCCCATGCGCGCGGGCTCCGACTACGCCCTGATCCGCGACCTGGGTGAGCAAATCACCCTGTTGATCGACGAACAACAGCAACTCCGCAAGGCTTGTGAGACCGATGATTTCGATAAAAACGCAGCCGCCCTCTCACAAACCCAAGCCGGCCTGCTCAACCGCCTGGTGCTCGCCGCGCTGCCTACCGTGTCCGCGCCCCGTGCCCGCCTTTTCGATCTGGAACTGCCTGAACCACCGCCCGGCCACGAACTCCGCCTGAAAACCGAGGCGCTGATGGGCGAAGCAACGACCCATCTCAAAGCGAACGCCAAGGCCGAAACGCTGGCCAGCCAGGCCGGTGCGATCGCCGCGCTCAAGGAACTCGATGCCATTCTCACCGGCTGGTCGGAAGAGCTTGCCAAGAAAACGCTGGGCGTCTCCTCGCAGGTCTCCGATGCCAGCGACCGCGCCGGGGTGCTTGAACAATTCGAGGCCCGCCAGATCGCCCTTCTGGAGAAAACCGAAGAAGCCGCCCTCGATGAAAAGGATGCCAAAGAGGTCATCGAAGAGCAGCAGGCTCTGCTTGATGAGATCGGGATCTTCGCCAGGGAAATTTCCGGCGGCGAATCGGCGCCGACCGATAGTCTTCTGCCTATCGTGGGACGCCTTGATGTGGCTGGCGGCGCGATGAAGGGTGCCTTGACCACGCTGCTAGACAAGCGGACGGAAGACGCCCTCGAACCCCAGGAGCAGGCGGCCGTGGCCCTCGCCGAGGCGACCGCGCTGGCGAAAAACCAGGTCGCCCGTTTCACCTTGCTCCAGCAGCTCATCAGTTTCGAGCAGGCGGTCGCAAAGGCAAGCGATGGCATGGCCGATGTCGTAGGCGGCCAGAACGATCTCATCGCCGCCACCGAGGTCGCCGACGAGAAATCGCTCCCTGCCCTGCTTGCCCCGCAGAAAAACCTGCTCCAATGCCTCACCGACATCGCGCCTGCACTCGATCTGGTGGCAGCGCGTTTGGATGTCGGCACCCCGCTCGTGTTCGCCGCGTCCGACGTCGAGGACGCCCTGATCGCGATGGAAGATGACGACGCCGAAGGTGCCGCCGAGATTCAGGATATCGCCGTCGAATCGCTGGCCAAGGTCAGCGCGCTTGTCGCGGAAGTATCGGTCCAGACCGCTTACGTGGCCGAGATCGTCGAGTATCTCCAGGAGACCCAGTCCGCCGCCGCGATGCTCGCCTTCCGACAACGCCAGATCCGCGAGGGCGAAGGCGACGCGCTCGAAGCCCAGAAGACCTTGGCATCCGACACGGCTAAATATGGAGCCGCGCTTTCCGAGGTGGCGGGCCGGGTTGATTTCGGGAAACTCGACGAGAAGGTGAAGGAGAAGTTCGAGGGGTTCGATCTGTCCCTGGATCTCAACGCACCCGCCGCTTCGATGGCGCAGGTCGTCTCATTGATGCAATCCAAACAGCCCGCCACGGATGAGATGCTCGCCGCCGAGAAGGCCATGGACACCAGCTCCCAGCAACTCAATGTCATCATCGAGATGCTCAACGGCCTGCCGAGCATCATCCTCACCAGTGCCGAGCCGCCCGAGCTCCATCGCCTGATCGACGTGCTCGACATTGCCAGCAAACACCGCGTCCTGCTGCGCGAGACCCGCAGTGCCGCGGCGGAGGCATTGCCTTCCCTTTCCAAAACGCAGCAAAAGCTGGCCGAGGAAACCGCCAAGGCCGGCGAGGGGGAACTTGCCCACCCGCTGCTCGCCAAAGCGCAGGCAGAGATGGCTGCCATCGGCGCCATGCTCACCGCCTCCCGCAAGGACGAGGCCGGCGGCGCCCAGCTCGCTGCCGACCAGACCCTGCGCCATTTCATCATTGAGCAGGCATTGATCCTCAACACCGCGGTACCGCCCGCATCCTCCAGCGACAGCGATGTCCTCACCGAATCGGAAACCGACGACCTCTACTACTCCGAATCGGTCGGATTCCTCTCGGACTTCGTCAGCGGCGAGGCGCCCAAGGACAAGAAGTCGGACTGGGAAATCCTCGGCACCCGCAACCGCGCCGCGCTCAACCAGAACTTCGCCCGCGAGCTGCCGCTCGAATACCGCGCCACCCTCAAGGACTATTACGAAAAGGTCGCGAAATAACCGCATCCGCCCATCCGCCCCATGAAAACGATATTCCCCGTCCACCGCTTTGCCGCCGCCGCGCTGAGTGCGGCCATCTGTATCTCAAGCACGGTGCCGCTGCACGCTCAGGACCAAGCGGCTCCCGCCGTAGAGGCGGATGCGCCGGGCGATGCGCCGGAACTCACCGAGGCCACCGACCTTGCTATCGAGCGCGGGCTGCAATACCTGCTGAAGACGCAAAATCCCGACGGCTCATGGAGCAACCCGGACGGCAATTACCACATGGCGGGCACCTCGCTCGCGCTCATGGCTTTCATGGTGAAAGGCCATTTCCCCGGCTTCGGCCGCCACAGTGTGGCGCTCGACCGTGGTAAGGAGTTCCTGCTCAAGAAAGCTGAGGAATCCTCTACCGGTTATGCCGGAGGCATGTATGAGCACGGGCTTTTCACCCTCGCCCTGTCCGAACTGTGGGGCATGACCGCTAATATCGAGGACAACAAAAGGATCCAGACCGCCCTCGAACGCGCTGTCCAGGTGATCCTCCGGGCACAAAGCCCGTTAGGCGGTTGGCGCTACACCGCACGTCCCGACTCCGGCCAGGACACCTCGGTCACCGCCATGGTTTTCGTTTCCCTCGCCTCGGCCCGCCAGGCAGGCATCCTGGTGCCTACCGAAACGATCGACCGTGTGGTGACATACCTGCGCGACCAGGTCTGGAATGAGGAGTCGGGCGGCTTTGGTTACCAGGGAAGTACTGGCACGACCCTCCCGTGCACCGCCGGCGGAGCCTATGCAGCGCAGCTCTGCGGCATGCGCGACACGGAATGGGTGCAGGCCTCCATCCGCTACATGGAAAACAGCCCCAAGGTCTTCAACGACGAAGAAATCGGCTACTACTACTACGCCCACTACTACGCCATCCAAGCCATGGTGCAGGCCGGGGAGGAACATTACGCGAAGTGGTATCCGCAGATCCGCGATTCCCTAATTACGCTCCAGCAGCCGGATGGATCGTGGGTCGAAGGCAAGAAGAAGACCTACCCGCACGCCACACCCATGGCCATCATCATCCTCGGCACTCCCCACCGCTACATCCCGGTTTATCAGCAGTGAACCACCGCATCAATTTGAACTGAAACATGGTATGCGGAATATCCGTAAACCACCCTTGGCATAAAGAACCGCATTATGAAAATCCCCACCCTTTTCACCACCGTCCTGATGCTGGCCACAGCCGTCACAGGCAACGCCGCTTCGAAGCAGCCTGAAGTCCCGCTGACCGCACGCGGCAAGGAACTCCAAGAGCAATTCACCAAACAGCTCGAAACCCTGCGTGCGGAGGTCGCTTCCGCCGTGCCTGCCGTTGACGCGGAAAAGAAAGCCCGTTTCACGGAGCTGCGCGCGAAGTGGGACGCGCTTCCCACGATCAAAGACGACACCAATCAGAACGAAGCGAAAGCCATCGGGGAGCAGACCGAACAGATCCAGGCCGAACTGCTCAGTGCCGGTGAATCCCTCGTCACGGATCTCAAGCCGCTGCTGTCTTCCGAAGCGCTCGATCCCAAGCTC
>CAMBQC010000025.1 GCA_945869855.1 Prosthecobacter debontii | reverse complement strand
CCGAGAATTTTTACCAACAGACCACCACCGCGCCCGCGACACCCTTCGATGTCTCGCTGCGGCCTCCCGCGTTTTCCGAGTTCATCGGGCAGGAGAAGGTCAAGGATCGTGTGCTGCTGATGCTGGAGGCGGCGAAACGGCGCGGCGACGTGCTCGACCACGTGCTGCTTTCCGGGCCTCCGGGCTTGGGAAAAACGACGCTGGCAAACCTGATCGCCAAGGCGGCGGGCACCCAGATGCACACCACCTCCGGGCCGCAGATCGAGAAGGCGGGCGACCTCGCCGGCATCCTCACAAACATCCAGAAAGGCGACATCCTGTTCATCGACGAGATCCACCGCCTCCATCCCGCCATCGAGGAATACCTTTACCCCGCGATGGAGGACTACCGGCTCGACATCATCATCGACTCCGGCCCCTCGGCGCGGTCGATCCAGATCAACCTGCCGCGCTTCACCCTCGTCGGCGCGACGACACGCTCCGGGATGCTCACTGCGCCGCTGCGCTCGCGCTTCGGCCTGATCAACCGGCTCGATTACTACAACCGCGAGGAACTCGCCGATATCATCGAACGTTCGGCGGGTCTGTTGGAAACGGAAATCCACCGTCCCGGCGCGCTGGAGATCGCCGCCCGTTCCCGCGGCACCCCGCGTGTGGCAAACGCCCTGCTGCGCTGGGTGCGAGATTTCGCTCAGGTGCGCGGCAAGGGCATCATCAACCAGGAAATTGCCGCCGCCGCCCTCGCCATGATCGAGATCGATTCCGACGGTCTTGATGAAATGGACAAGCGCCTGCTCGAAGCGATGATCTACAAATTCGGAGGCGGACCTGTCGGTCTCAGCTCGCTGGCGGTCGCGGTCGGCGAGGACGCGGCGACGCTGGAGGAAGTTCACGAGCCGTTCCTGATCATGCAGGGCTTCATCCAGCGCACCCCGCGCGGACGCACCGCGATGCCCGCCGCCTACGAAAAGATCGGCGCGCCGCCTCCGCCCTTGAAATCAGAGGATCCCCAGCCCAGACTCTTCTAAACCGATGCCGCAAACCCCAGTCAAACAAGCCATCGCCCGCTGCCGCGAAGTCGGCCTACGCCGCACGAAAGCGCTTGAGGAACTCATCACCACCCTTCTCGAGGCCGACCGGCCCATGACCCTCGCGGAACTCGCTTCCTCCGAGCGCCTCTCCGACCAATGCGACAAGGCCACGGTCTACCGCCTGCTTCAGCGCCTTTGCGAGCACGCCATCATCCGCCGCCTCGGACTCCACGAGCGGGCCGCCTTTTTCACCCTGCTCCAGCCCGGCAAGCACAGCGACTACCTCATCTGCACCGGCTGCGGGAAAATCGAGTCCATCAAGGCGCCGTGCCCCGTCCACGAACTCGAAGACGAGATCCGTGAGAAAACCGGTTACCGCGGGCTTTACCACGAGCTGGAGTTTTTCGGGACCTGCCCGAAGTGCGCCTAAAATTCAAAACTCAAATTTCAAATCTCAAGGAAGAGGGGTTCGCTTTCGCCGTGATTTTTTACGATCCGATATCGACGCATCCGAATTGGCGTGCAACATAGCTGTGTCCTTCTTTTTGAAGTTTGGATTTTGAAATTTGAAACTTATGAAAACAGCACTGCTTACCACCGTCGCGATCGCGACTTTCGCCGCCGCCCACGAATATGATTACTTGAAGGGTTGGCCGACAACGCCCGAAGGGCTTGAGACCATCGGCGATTCCCATGGGGAGATCGATGTGGATTCGGAGGGGAACTTCTACGTTTCCGTCGTCGGCGGGGAAAAGAACGGCGTTCAGATTTACGATGCCTCCGGGAAATATCTGCGGAACCTTCCCAACGCCCGCAACAACTTCCACGGCTTCACGATGGTCAAGGAGGAAGACAAGGACGTGATCTACGCCGCCTGCCTCGGAGACCAGACCACCGCGTTCCTCAAGCTCTCACTTACCGGCGAGGTTCTGCTGGAAATTCCTCTAACCGCGATCCCGGCGGAGATCGGCACAAAATTCGCCCTCACCCACGCCGACCGCGCGCCGAACGGTGACATTTATCTCATCGACGGATACGCCTCCGACCGTCTCCTGATCTTTGGAGCCGACGGCAAATTCAAGCGCGCCACGGCGGGCAAAGGCGAACCATGGAACCTCAAGACCGCCCACAAGTTCGCGTTCGACACCCGTTTCGAACCGGCCCGCATCCTTGTTTGCGACCGCGCGAACGACCGCCTGATCCACTTGGATCTTGAAGGAAATTTCCTCAGCGTTTACGCCGTCGGAATCCTCAAGCCTTGCACCGTCGATTTCCACGGGGATCTCGTCTGCGTCGCCCAGCTTGCCAGCGGCGTGAGCATCCTCGACAAGGAAGGTAAAGTGCTCAAGCGCCTCGGCGCGAACGACAACCCCCAGGAATTCAACACCAACGGCGTCGCCCCCGACAAATGGCGCGAAGGCATCACCACATCTCCGCACGGCGCGACCTTCGACAAGGAAGGAAACGTGGTCACCACCGAGTGGAACAAGTGGGGCCGCCTGCTGCGCTGGAATGTGCAGCTCTGAAATTTCAAAACTCAAAATTCTAATTTCAAGGAAGAGCCTGGCGGGATGCGCTAGGCTCTTTTTTGTGGCTTGATTTCGGGGCGGTAAAACGTAGTATTACCGCATGATTAAGAAAATTACGAAAATCGGGAACTCGCAGGGTATCATTTTCGACAACGCGATCATGGAACTTGCGCGGCTGAAGGTTGGGGATGAGGTGAACCTGGAGATCCATTCAGGCGGCGGCATCACACTACAGCCACTCAGGCAGGAAAGGATCGAGGCGTCGCAGGCTTCCGAAACGGCCAAGAGGTTGATTGGGAAGAACAGTGAACTTTTCCGCAGGCTATCATGAGCGCCCACCTGAAGCATCCCACGGTGGAAGCGGTTCTCGCCATCCACGCGGAGGTTCTTGCCGCGCATGGAGGCGGGGAGGGGATTCGTTCGATGGAACTCCTGGAGTCAGCGGTCGCCGCTCCGCAGGCCACGATGATGGGAAGTCCGATGATCAGCGAGCCTGTCGAGATCGCGGCGGCCTATCTTTACTATCTGTGCAGCAACCATCCGTTCGTGGACGGGAACAAACGCATGGCGCTCGCTACTTGCCTCGTTTTTCTCAGCGAGAATGATCTGCTTCCCAACGAGGATCTCGATGCGAACGCATGGGAAAGCCTCACGCTCGCCGTGGCGGCGAGTTTGCTCTCGCGGGAGAAGATCACCGCGACGTTGCGGAAGCTATTGGAAAGATAAGACGGCGACCGAAGATCGCCGCTACCGGGGAACGTCCATCCAGCGGCCTTGCTCGTGGGACTTGATGGATAGCTCGGCGAGCTGCACGCCTTTCGCGCCTTCGCGGAGTGTCCATTTGAAGGGCGCATCGATGGCGACGTGCTTGAGGAACATCTCCCACTGGATCTTGAAGGCGTTGTCGAAGTGGAGTTGGTCGGGGACTTCCGTCCAGTTCGCGTAATAGTCGATGGGGGAATCGATGTCCGGATTCCAGATGGGGCGGGGGGTGACGGATTGGTGCTGCGCCCAGCATTTGCGGAGGCCGACGATGGCGGAGCCTTCGGTGCCATCGACCTGCATGGTGAGGAGGTCGTCGCGGCGGACGCGGACGTTCCATGAGGAGTTGAACTGGCAAGTGACACCCGTGTCGGTTTCGAAGATCGCGTAGGCGGAGTCGTCGGCGGTGCAGGCGAAGGGTTTCCCGGCCTCGTCGAATCGCTGCGGGATGTGGGTGGCGGCCTTGCAGAAGACGCGGGTGACGTTGCCGAAAAGGTTGTCGATGACGTAGCGCCAGTGGCAGTGCATGTCGACGATCATACCGCCGCCGTCCTCGGCGCGGTAGTTCCATGAAGGGCGCTGGATCGGCTGGCCCTCGTGCTCGCCGGTGAAGACCCAGTAGCCGAATTCGCCGCGCACGGAGAGGATTTTCCCGAAGAATCCCTGTTCCTTGAGGAGCTGGAATTTGCGGATGCCGGGCAGCCAGAGCTTGTCCTGGACGGTGCCGTTTTTCACGCCCGCCTTCTCCGCGACCTCGGCGATGCGCAGGGCTTCGGCGTATTCGGTGGCGGTGGGCTTTTCACAATACACATGTTTCCCGGCGGCGATGGCGCGCTCAAGGAAAGGGATGCGGTAAGGTGTGCCGGAGGCGTCGAAGAAGATCTCATTGTAGGGATCGGCGAGGGCGGCGTCGAGATCCGTGGTGAAACGCTCAACTCCGTGTTTTTTCGCGAGCTCGGCGAGCTTGTTGGCGTTGCGGCCGGTTAGAATCGGGTCCGGGATAAGGCGGGAGCCGTCGGGAAGGAGGATGCCGCCCTGGTCGCGGATCGCGAGGATGGAGCGGACTAGGTGCTGGTTGGTGCCCATGCGACCGGTGACGCCGTTGAGGATGATGCCGATGTGTTTCATAAACTTTAAATTTTACACTCGAAGGAAGAGGATTGGGTCAGAGGTTTTGGGTGGAGGTGAGGATTTTCTGGAGGAAATCGTGCTGGTTCATCGCCCAGTATTTGCGCGAGAAGATTTCGACTTCGGTGAGGCCGGTGAAGCCCGCATCGCTGACGATTTTGAGGATGCGGGGGGTGGCGTTGACACCTTCGCCGGGGAGGCCACGGTCTAACAGGGGGTGATCAAAGTCGGGCTTGAACTCGCAGATGTGGAAGGCGAACAGGTGGTCGTTCTCCGCGCAGGTTTTGATTTCCGATTCCAAGTTATTTTCCCACCAGACATGGAAGGTGTCGATGGCGATGCCGACGAGCGGGTGGTTGATGCGTTGAGCGAGGAGGTTGGCGTCACGGAGCGAGGCGACGGCGGAGCGGTCGGCTGCATACATCGGGTGGAGAGGCTCGATCGAAAGGCGGATGCTTGCGGCCTCTGCGGCAGGGAGGATGGTGCGGATGCCCTCCTCGATCTGGTCGAGGTTTTCCTCGGGGGATTGGCCGGTGGTGGCTCCACAGACAAGGACGATGGAGGGCAGGCCGAGCACTCCCGCTTCCTTGAGTGCGGCGAGGTTTGCGGTGATGGCAGCCTTCCGGTCATCCGGGGTTTTTCCGGTGAAAAATCCGCCGCGCACGAGGGAAACCGGGGTGAGGCCTGAATCGTCCAAATGTTTCCTGACTTTTTTCAGATGCTGCTCCGCGATGGTTTCACGCCATATCGAGATACCGCCGATTTCCGCGCGGGCGTAGTTCTCTATGCACTCGTGGATAGACCAAGGCTGATTGGTGAAGGTATGGACGGCGAGCTGCGAAGGTGTCATGGGGAAGCGTGGCTTCAGGGTGATTCGGCCGGTTAGGACTTTGTCTTGCAGTCTGTTAGGGTCGGAATAGAGCTCCTCGAAAAAACCTAACCGATGCGATACGAAAGCCGTGCCGCGCAATCGGCCAAGATCTCCGCCTCCCACTCCGGCCGCTTTGCGGATTTCGGATGCGTGAGCGGGGTAGTGCAGCGGCCGATGAGGTGCTGGAAAACCGCGCAGGAGTGCTTATAAGCAGGTACTGGCGCGCGGAACGAGACATTGCCTAGGTATTGGATCGCGTCGGTCAGCGCGTCGTAACGCTCATCTCCCTCCAGCCAATACTTGTCGCGCAGGGCGAAAAGCTCAGGACAAAATGTAGCAAGACCGAGCAGGTAATCGGAGCCGTATTCAGTCATGTCGATAGCGAGATCGTTGCCGGTGAAAATTTTGAAATCCGGGCGGATCTCGTCCTTGATCTGAAGGCGGCGGAGTTCGATTCCGCGGTCGAGTGAAGAGTGCTTTATACCCTTAAGTGCGGGAATCTCCATCAGACCGCGGATGGTTTCTTCGTCGAATATCATCCCGTTGGGCGCGAACATGGAGCCGAGCTCAAAGCCGATCACCGATTCATATCCTTCGCAGACCTTGGCGTAAAGATCAACGATCTCGGAGGGCTTCCATGAATGAAATCGGGTGGTTTGGAAAAGGATGGGTGTCCCACCAAAGGCGACGATCTGATCCATTTGTGAGCGATAAAGTTCGACGAGATCGCCCGGTAGTCCTTCCACGAAAGCGCCCGCGATGAAGTCCCGGCGGCCAGCGATGGTTTCGCGCGTGAGTTCCAGGATCAGGTTTCGCTCCGCGTGGCCCAGATAGTTGGCGTAACCTGTATCCATATTCACCGCGCAGCCAAGACCGGCGGAGGTTGTGCGCTCGACGGCGGCCTGGAAGGAATCTCGGGAAATAGAGCCGTCCAGTTCGAATGGCAGAAGACAGGCGGCGTATCCCGTCGTAACCCGGTTTGGCTTTCTGGCTGATTGACGATCGATAAGACTCACGACTTTGATTTGTCTGCTTAGAATAAGTTAGGCAAGTAGAAACCGACCGTTCTGCCGCTGCTACGGGTTTAGAGAATTCGGGACGAACGGTTTTGACATGTGCGGTCCTTTGGGGAGAATCAGCCGCATGTACGAAGCAAGCGGCAAAATCAAATTAATCAGCGATACGCAAAATTTTCCAAGCGGCTTTTCCAAGCGCGAATTCGTTGTCACGACAGGTGACGGGAAGTATCCGCAGGATCTGAAGTTCGAGATGGTGAAGGACAAGTGCGCGATCCTTGATGATTACAAGGAGGGTAGCGACGTGAAGGTGAACTTCGACATCCGCGGCAATGAGTATAACGGCAAGTATTACGTGAATCTCTCCTGCTGGAAGCTGGAGGGCGGCAGCGGCGGCGGTGGTGGTGGTGGATCACGCAGCGACGAATATTCCCAGGAGCCACCTGCCTCTGCGGAGCCTTCAGCTTCGGATTTGCGGAAAGATGACGATTTCGATGACGATCAGATCCCTTTCTGAGACATCAGGCCCGTGAGGTCGCCATGGCCGAACCCACCCTCGCGTAAAGTTCGGTTTGTTTCGCGGAATTTTCCAACAGGTCATCGGCGAGAGTCGCGTGTCCCGGTTCGAAGATTGTAATCGTGGAGGAACCGCCGAATGCGAAGTAGCCTTTCTCCGCGCCCTTTTCCACCGGGATTCCCGGCTTAAAGGTCTGCTGGATCGTGCCGACGCAGGTGGCCCCGATTTCCAGTAGGAGGATGGTGCCGAAGTCGTCGGTTTTCAGCTCGGTGAGGGTACGCTTGTTCGTCCAGAGGTAGGAAAGGTTTTGAGCGAGGGCGATGGGCGAGACGGAGAACAGCGGGCCATTTATCAGGCGTGTTTCCGAAGGCACGCCAGCGGCGGGGAAGTGGAAGCGATGGTAATCGACCGGACAGAGGCGGGAGAGGACGAGCGAGCCTTTCGCGTATTTCGCGGCGAGCGCGTCATCATCCAACAGCGCGGCGAGATCGAAGCGCTGGCCTTTTACGAAGAAGGAATCAATCGCGGAAACATTCGCGAAGCCGAGGTGGCGTCCATCGGCGGGGAAGACGACGGGCGCGGCATCGATGGGGCGGGCGGCTGTCTTGAGCTTGCGGAAAAAGAACTCGTTGAAGCTGCGGAAAGTACAGGGCGTTTCCGCGAAATCATCCGGGTCGAGGCCGTATTTTGCGATGAACGGTAAGACGCGTTGCGCGGACTCTGGCTTCGACATCCGCCAGCCATACCACTTCGAGAACGCGGGCCGTTTCACGAAGGCGTGCAGGGAAAGATTTCCTAACGGATTCCCGTAAGCCCAGCGCAGGAAGCCCTCGCCGTAGATCTCCTCGGTCTCGTGCGTGCCGGTGTGGCGGTTGTAGTATCGGATGCTGTCCACAGTTACGGCAGTGAACGGCAGGGCGGCAATGAAGCCAAGGGCGAAGATGGTTGAAACACGTCCTGATTCCCGGCGTATTATCATCGGATTTAGCTTGCGGTCTTTCCTGTCCGCGCCTTATTCCCGCAGACCCATGATCCTACGCCCATTCATCCTCGGAATCAGTCTGCTTTGGGCTTCATGCGAGAAGAATTCCGCGCCCATGCAGGTGAAGGAAACCCGTCCGCTGACCACCAAGGACAGGGATACAAAGCTCTTCGCCACCAGCGACGAGCGTTTCCGCAACGCCCAGCCTTCCCCGGTAAAAGGCAGCCCGCCGGAAAACTGGCTCGTCCTGCCGCCCGCGCAGTTTCGCGAGCTGAACTACCGCTTCGGAGCTTCCGGGACGGGTGAAGTCTACGTCTCCCTCGCCTCCGGCTCGGTGGCCGATAACGTGAACCGTTGGCGGGGCCAATTCGGTGTTGCGCCGTTTACGCCGG
The DNA here is from genome assembly GCA_945869855.1 of Prosthecobacter debontii. Lineage (GTDB taxonomy): Bacteria > Verrucomicrobiota > Verrucomicrobiia > Verrucomicrobiales > Akkermansiaceae > Luteolibacter. Next base: position 15,093 of record CAMBQC010000025.1, on the reverse strand, counting down.
AGGAATTCGACGCTGCAGAGAAAACCCCCATCGCAGATACGGAGGGCATCTGGGTCGAGGCCTCCGGTAAATATGCCTCCGGCATGGGCGCTCCCTCGAAGCCGGGTTACGGGTTGGCTGGTGTGATCGCGCAAGTCGATGGAAAGATACTCACCCTGAAAATGATCGGCCCGCAGGCCGAGGTGGAGACCGAGAAAGTTGCGCTGAGAGCCTTCGCCGCGAGCCTTGAGATAGTCCGTTAGATTTTTGATTTAAAAATGGAAACCGAAACACAAACGCCAGCGAAGAGCCGTTCCGCACTCCGGATCGCCTATGATTTCCTCTCCGGATTCCATGTGGCCACCGCCACGCTGCTCCTGCTGCTGGTGCTGACCTGGTTGGCGACGCTGGAGCAGATCGACGCCGGTCTTTATCCGACACTGACAAAATATTTCAGCTGGAAATCGCCGTGGCTGATCCCTGAATTAAACGGCAAGAAGGTGCCCATCATCCTGCCCGGCGGCTATTACGTTTCCGCGCTGTTGCTGGTAAACATGATCCTCGGCGGTATCATCCGCATCCGCAAGGGCTGGAGGCAGGCGGGCAATCTCATCTCGCACTTCGGCATCGTCTTCATGCTGCTCGGCGGCGGGGTGGCGCACCATTTCTCGGAACGCGGCAACATGGCGATCTACGAGAACGAGACCAGCAACGTCGCCGAATATTACCACGAGTATGTGGTCGAGTTGGCGGAGTCGAAAGACGGCGATACCGGTAAAATCCATGTGATCCGGGGAAGATTTCTCGAAGGTCTAACAGCTGGCAATCCGCGGATATTGCGTTTCGGCGAGCTGCCGCTCTCGCTGGAGATTTCCGGATACCTCGGCAACTGCCAGCCGGAGAGCGAGCTGATCAACGCACCCCGGAACCGTGAACTCGTGGTGGACGGCTACTACCTGCGTGAAATCGACAGCTTCGTGGAAACAGAGCGAAACGTGGCGGGCTGTTATGCGCGGATCGTGAAAGCGGATGGCTCGAAATCGGATCCCTTCATCCTCTGGGGCGGGCAGTTTCATCCTTTCACCGCCACGGTGGATGGGAGGAATTTCACCATCGACATGAGGAAACGCCTCTGGCCGATGCCTTTTGAGGTGAAGCTCGATAAGTTCATCGCCGATTTCCATCCCGGCACCTCGCGGCCCGCGAAATTCATCAGCGATGTGCGCCGCGTGGAAAACGGACAAGAGGCCAAGATCCGCATCCAGATGAACGAGCCAATGCGATATGAAGGTTACACCTTTTTCCAAGCAAGCTACGGCCCAGCGGGCGCTAAGCCTGGGGAGGACATGTATTCCGTATTTGAAATCGTCCGGAACCCGGCCGATCATTGGCCGGAATACAGCCTTTATGTCGTCGCGTTCGGTATGCTCGTTACGTTCCTAACCAAACTTGGCGGTCATCTTGCGGCCGCCTCAAGAAAACGAAACAATGCAGCGTAATAATTCAGTCTGGGGTAAATGGGTAATGGCGGCGCTCGCGGCGGGCGCTCTTGCCGTTGTGTTCGTGAACATGCTGATCGACAACAGGCCGAAGGGCGATCCGCAGAAGGTTGAGGGCTACGTTCCGTGGGAAAAGGATAGCCTAGAGGTCGTCGAGTCCCTGCCACTGCAGGACGGGGGGCGCATCAAGCCTTTCGCGACCTACGCCGGTTTCAAGATGCTCCAGCTCCACGGCGCGCGCTCGATGGAAGTGCTCGGCAAGGGCGGGGAGATTTTCAAGATCAAGCCCACCGAGTGGCTGATGGACACGCTGATGCGCCCCGAGCTCGCGGTGAACCTGCCTACCTTCCGCGTGGATAATTCTCAGGTTCTTGAAGCCATTTCCATAGAGACGAAAGGACGCCGCGACCGCTACAGCTACGCGGAGATCGAGCCGGGTATTCAGAAGCTCGTCGATCTCGCGCAATCCTACGAACCCATCGAGAAAAAGCAGCGCGATCCGATGCAGCAGCAGGTCATCGATCTCGCCTACAACATCCGTAGCTATGAGAGCCTGTTGGGATACTTTTCCTTCGCCCGGCGTGGGGTCGCGCTGCGTGGAACAGGAAGCGAAGCGGAAGCCGACAAGCGCGCTGACCTGAGCGCAGTGATGACCGCAGCCCCAGAACTCATGGGCGAGGTGCAGGCCGCGAACCGCGAGAAGCGCGAGGTTGAACCGAGGTTGCAAGATCTTCTCCAGCAGGTGCTCAACGCTGCGAACTACTCGAAGTATGGTATGTTTTTCCTACCTCCAAAAAACGCCTCCGACACGCAATGGCAGTCCGCAGGCAACGCGATCATGGGCGTGATGACCATGGAATCGAAGGATCCGGAAACTGCCATCGCAGATGTCAAGCTGATGGAGACGGCGGTGCGCTCCGTGTCGGTTTCCGAGAAGGAGTTCCGCAAGCATTTCACGGAGTTCAAGGAACGCATCGAGAAACGTGCGGACTCGCGCGGGGAGCTGCAGCGCATCGGCATGGAGGTTTCCTATTTCAAAACAGACTATTTCCTCAACGCGCTGGTCTGGTTCCTCCTAGGCACGCTCAGCGCGCTGGCTATGTGGGGATTCGGATCGGGAAAAGCCGGGAAAATCCTTTCCTGGGTGACGCTCGGTTTCTCGGTCATCGGCGCGGTGTATTGCGTGGCTGCGATCGTGATTCGCTGCCTCATCATGAACCGCCCGCCCGTGGGTAATCTATATGACACGATCATTTTCATCGCAGCAACTGGTGTGCTCTTCTCACTCATCGTGGAGTGGATGTCGCGCAAACGTTTCGCGCTCGGGCTCGCGCCCATCCTAGGCCTCGGACTGATCATCCTAGCGCGGCGATACGAGGTCGGCGACGCGGGCGACCACCTTGATCCGCTCGTTGCGGTGCTGGATTCAAACTTCTGGCTGGCGACGCACGTGATCACCATCACCCTCGGCTACTCCGCCGGGCTGCTCGCGGCGATGCTTTCCTGCGGATACGTGCTGATGCGCGGGCTGAATCTCGATGATGACAACAAGGATTCGCGCCGCGCGCTCACCAAGGCGGTCTATGGCTGCATCTGTCTAACCGTTTTCCTTTCCCTCGTCGGCACCGTGCTCGGCGGCATCTGGGCGAACTACTCGTGGGGCCGCTTCTGGGGCTGGGATCCTAAGGAAAACGGCGCGCTGATGATCGTTCTCTGGACGCTGGCTATCCTTCACGCACGCCTCGGCGGCATCGTAAAGGAATGGGGGCTGCATCTTGCTTCGATATTCACCGCGTGCATCGTGGCTTTCTCTTGGTGGCACGTGAATTTCCTCGGAGTCGGCCTGCATAATTACGGTTTCACCGCCGGCAAGGGCACGATCTGGGTATTCTACGGGATGATGATCCTCTTCATCCTCTTCGGAGCAGTGGCTATGATCGTTGAGTATTATGACAAACAGGCCAAGCGCGCGGCAAAGCATGCTGTTGTTAAAGGTCTCGAAGCCTGAGGTTTTCCTGATATGAATATCCTGCCTTGTGATGGTGTGGTGAAATACCAGGGTTCTGTCTTTACGCTCGGAGAGAGCGACGACCACCTCGCGCGTCTCATCGCGGAGATTCCTTGGAAGCACGACGAAACCATCATTTTCGGTAAGCGCATTGTCACAAAGCGCAAGGTCGCGTGGTTTGCGGACGGCGGTCGTCCCTACGCCTATTCCGGGACGGCAAAGCAGGCGCACTCATGGACGGAGCATCTCCTAACCCTGAAAAGCATGGCCGAGAAAATCTCCGGCGCGACCTGCAATTCCTGCCTGCTTAACCTCTACCATGACGGCAGCGAAGGCATGGGCTGGCATTCCGACGACGAACGCTCGCTGACCGAAGGCGCACCCATCCTTTCCATGAGTTTCGGAGCGGAGCGGAAATTCTCCTTCCGGCATAAGACCACAAGGCAAACCGTATCCGTGTTCCTCGAAAGCGGCAGCCTTCTCGTCATGGCCGGAGAGACGCAAAAGCATTGGCATCACCAACTCCCGAAATCGGCGAAGGTTTTCTCACCGCGGGTGAACCTCACGTTTCGTTCGGCCATCTGACTTTCGGAAATCTTCCGGTTGCGCGCGCGCCTTGATGGCGCGCTCGTTGCCCTAGAAACTTGGACGCAGGGTTTGAAGTCCGTCAGGTGGGCGGGTGTTCCCGCTAAACGAGCAGCGATTTGCCTGTCATTTGCGCCGGCTGACCGAGGCACAGCATTTCCAGCAGGGTGGGAGCTACATCGGCCAGGATGCCATCGCGCATTTTCCGCGATGAGGCGTCGTCGGCCACGTAGATGATTTCCACGGGGTTTGTGGTATGGGCCGTGTTCGGAGAGCCGTCGGGGTTGCGCATGTATTCGCAGTTGCCGTGGTCGGCGCTGATCAGGAGCTTGCCGCCGAGGCGAAGGGTCTGCTCGACGATGGCTTTCACCGACGCGTCGATGGTCTCGACCGCTTTCACTGCTGCCTCGATGACACCCGTGTGGCCGACCATGTCAGGGTTGGCGAAATTCAGGATCACGAGATCGAAATCCTTGAGGTTTTCCACCACCGTGGAGGTCACCTCCTCGGCCGACATCTGCGGCTTGAGGTCGTAGGTCGCCACGTCCTTCGGCGAGGGGATGATAAAACGTTTCTCGCCCTTGTTCTCCTTTTCGACTCCGCCGTTGAAGAAATAGGTGACGTGCGGATACTTCTCCGTTTCCGCGATCCGCATCTGTTTCATGCCGGCGGCGGCGACCGTCTCGCCCAGCGTCATGTCGAGCGTCTGCGGTGAGAAAATCGCTTCGCAGGGATAGGTCTCATCATAAACGGTGAGGGTCACATAATGCACTTTCGGGACCGCTCCGCGGTCGAAGCCGGTGAAATCCTCTTTCAGGAAAGCCTCGGAAAGCTCGCGCGAGCGGTCGGCGCGGAAATTGAAGAAAAGAACCACGTCGCCGTCGCGGACGCGCTGCGTGTCCGGCTCCGCGAAGACCATGGCGGGCATGAACTCGTCGGTTTTCGCCTGCGTTTCATAAACCTGTGCGACCGCTTCGGAGGCGAGGATCTCCTTTTTCGTGCCGATTCCGTGCACGATCGCATCCCATGCAAGCTTCACACGATCCCAGCGCTTGTCGCGATCCATCGCGAAATATCGCCCCACGACCGTGGCGATCTTCGCGCCGACTTTCGCCGTCTCGTCCTCAACCTTCGAAAGGAACGCCGCGCCACCCGTGGGCGAGGTATCGCGTCCGTCTGTGATCGCATGGATGAAAATATCCTTCACACCCGCCGCGCCGGCCAGCTTGGTGATGGCGATGAGCTGGTCCTGATGGGAGTGGACTCCGCCTTCGGAAACCAGTCCGATCAGATGCAAACGGCTGGATTTCGATGCTTCCATCGCGCGCTTGAAGACCTCGTTATCGGCGATGGTGCCCTCGGCGATCGCCTTGTTGATGCGGGTGAAATCTTGGTAAACGACTCGCCCGGCGCCCAGGTTCAGGTGGCCGACTTCCGAGTTCCCCATCTGCCCCTCGGGTAGCCCGACATCAAGGCCGGAGGCGCTGAGGAATGAATGCGGGTATTGGGAAAGCACCTCGTCGGTGAAAGGGGTGTTGGCGAGGATCACGGCATTGCCGTCCTTTTTCGCCGTGGCCTTGCCGCCGGGATTCGTGCCCCAGCCGTCGCGAATGATTAGGACTACAGGTTTCTTCGACATGCGTGCCGCTGTAAAGCGTCTCCGGCGGATGGGCAAGGCGAGATTCGGGAGTTCAGGGCGTCCGTTCCAGATGGTAAACCGCGATCGCGTAAAAAAAGGAATGATTGCGACCAAGCGCGTTACTGCAAGGGGGTTTTCCCGATTCTCTGTAATCTAATCGAAAGCAAAGCTTGTGATCGCCACGGAGAGGGCTTACTGCGTGTTGTCCGCCGTAGAACACACACCCCAAATCATGACTGCTTTTATCCTCTGGTGCCTCGCGGGTCTCGCGGTAGGTGTCGTTTTCGCCTCCTTTTTTGAATGGACTCTGCATAAATATGTGATGCACCGCCCTATTTGGAATTTCCGTTACGCTTTCCAGGCGCACGCCGTGGTTCACCATCAGGTATTCAAGGCGGACCAGACCTACCACCTCATCCACGAGAAGGACAAGGAAACCATTCCGATGGCTTGGTGGAACGGTCCGGTGTTGATCCTGATTGGTACGGTTCCCTTCGCCCTGATTTCATGGGCGATTGGGCAGTGGGGCTTTGTCGTCGGAGGGGCTTCGGCTTTCGCCCTCTATTACGGTTTTTACGAATACATCCATTGGTGCATGCACCTGCCCAAGGCGCGCCGTGTGGAGAAGCCCACATGGTTCCGCAAGCTCAACGGCCACCATCTTCTGCACCACCGCTACATGCACAAGAACTTCAACGTCGTGCTCCCCCTTGCGGATTTCTGCCTCGGCACCCTGATCCTTCGCGCCAAGATCCGCTTCATGCAAGCCACCGGTCCCTCGGTGCCCGACGTGCAGCCGAAGACGGCTTGAGATCCCCGCGACCCGAAAGGTGGCAGTGCGACAATTAGATTTTCTGCCCAAAGTCCTTTCGTATGGAACCGTAGCTAAGGATTCCAGCCTCAGTCTATTGTTGGGCACTTAGATGTCAGATAGAGAGATAGAGAGTGTAAGATAGGGGTTAGGAGTCGAATTCCTTTCGGGCATTCTCAGATAGGTTCGATTTTTAAAGACGTGTTATTGAGGTCGATCGTCGCAGCGTATTGTCGCAGCGCATCGTCGCAGCGCCCAACAGAATCCGCGCTTCAGAGAGTCGTGGCGGGAAGGCGGAGGAGGACGAGGATGCGGTCGAGGTCGTCGTTGCCGTAGTATTCAATCTCGATCTTGCCCTTTTTCGCTGCATGCTGGATGGAAACATGGGTGGCAAGGTGCTCTTGGAGGCGCTTGGTGAGTTCGCGGACGTGGACGTCGATTTCGCGGGGAGCGGCTTTCTTCGGGTCGGTGCTGGCGTCGGGGTTGGCGAGGAGGGATTGGGTGAGTTTCTCGGCGGCGCGGACGGTGAGCTTGCGGCGGATGATTTGGTCGGCGGCGAGTTTCTGGCTCGCGGCATCTTTTAGGGCGAGGATGGCTTTTGCATGACCGACGGTGATTCGTCCTTGGGCGAGGCTCGTCTGGATATCGGGATGGAGATCGAGCAAGCGCATTGCGTTGGCGACAGAGGCGCGGGACTTGCCGACACGGGTGGCGATTTCTTCCTGTTTCAGTGTGAACTCTTTTGCCAGGCGGACGTAACCGGCGGCTTCCTCGATGGGGTTGAGATCCTCGCGCTGGAGGTTCTCGATGAGAGCCATTTCCAAGACATCGCGGTCGGAAGCGATGCGCTCGATAACCGGCACGGTGGCAAGTCCGAGCCGCATCGAAGCACGCCAGCGCCGCTCGCCAGCGATGAGTTCATATTTTCCGTTTACCAGACGCGCGATGAGCGGCTGGATGATGCCGTGCTGGCGGATGGATTCAACGAGGTCGTCGAGCGGTGCGTCGATGAACTGGTGGCGCGGCTGTAGGGGGGAAGCGATGACGTTTCCGATGGCAATGTCACGGACGCGCGGCGAGTCGTCAGCGGAGTCGATGACAGGTGTGCCAGGCAGGCTTTGGTTTTTTTTGATCAGGGCGCCGAGACCTTTGCCGAGTGCTTGCTTTGACATATGGGGAGCCAGTGTGTGGAAACGGAGTGGGGAGGGGAAGATGAATTAAGATTACGGAGAGATTTTTTTGAAATTTCTACGCGAGGGTTATGAATTACGGGCCATCGTGAGTATCTCTTCGGGGGTGAGTCCCTGTTCGCGCAGCGTGCGGACCGACCGGGCGGCATCGCGTTTCGCAAGGCGTCTGCCGTGTTCATCGCGGACGAGGGCGTGGTGGAGATAAAAGGGTTCGCGGTATCCGTGGATGGATTGGAGCTGGCGCTGGACGTGGGTCGCTCCCAATAGATCCTCGCCGCGGGTGACGTGGGTGATTTCCTGGTACGCGTCGTCCATCACCACTGCGAGATGATACGCGGTGCCGATGTCCTTGCGGGCAAGCACCACGTCACCGTTCATGGCCGGATCGACTTGTGTCGTGCCGCAACGGAGATCGGTGAAATGGATCGCGCCGTGAAGCGCGGCGGCCTTCGCGGAATCGAGCCGCCAGGAATGTGCTACGCCGTCTGCGATGCGGTGTGCGGTTTCGGTTGGATCAAGGCTGCGGCAAGTGCCGGGATAAATCATTTCACCGTGACCATGGGGGGCGGAAAGGGCAGTATGGATGTCTTTTCGGGTGCAGAAACAGGGATAGGCCAGGCCGCGTTCGCGGAGTTTCCCCAAGGCCTCATCGTAAGCCTCCCGGCGGTCGCTTTGGCGGAGCGGATCACCGTCCCATGTGAGGCCCAGCCATTCGAGTTCCTCTTCGATACGAAGATAAGATTCGGGTTTCACGCGGGGTGTATCGATGTCCTCGTGGCGCAGCAGGAAACGGCCGCCGGGGACCGATTTCGCGAGGTCGCGGGCCACTTTCGCGGCGAGGATATGCCCGAGGTGGAGATCACCCGTGGGGCTGGGGGCGAATCTTGTCACGATGCTCATCGGTTTAGAATTCAACGTTTTAGGGCAATTCTCTAACAGAAGAGAAATTTAACCACAGATGGACGCAGATTCACGCAGATGGGAGAGTAGAGATCTTGGGAAAAGCTGTCGCTAATTCTTCCCAATTTACGTCCATCTGCGTTCATCTGCGGTTTTTGTTTTTAATGTAGCGGTTTGGCTGCGCTCGTGCGCTCGGGTTGCCGGGCAGCAGAATGCAGCCCCTCCTTGGTGCCGCTCAGAAAAACACGGTGAAGTAGATCACGAGCAAAACGCCGAGGCCGAAGCTGAAGGCGTAGGCCTGGAGGTTGCCAGACTGGGCTTTCGTGAAGAGCCTGCCTGCGCTGTCGGCGAGGCGGGTGAAGCCGCCGACGATCAGGCCGTTGATGACCAGCTCGTCGAGGAAATGCACGATGGCGGCGAAGCCGTCCTGGAGATATTTCACGAGACCTTTTTCGTAGATCGCATCGAGGTAGAAGCGGTTGCGGAAAAGCGGGATGGAGAGCGGGTCTTTGGTCTTGCCGTTGTAGAGGACGAAACCGGCGGCGAGGCCGAGAACCAGCGAGGCGATGGAGGCGATCAGGATGAAGGTGTGTCCTTCGGCGTGTCCGTGCTCGTGGACGGGGCGGATCGCGTTGAGCGCTCCGGAAAGGAAGGGGAAGCCGGAGAGGATCGCCATCCCCGCAAGGGCGACGAGCGGGATCAGCATCAGCGGGCCGACCTCGTGGGCATGGTCCGCATTATCCGAGCGGGTCTTTCCGAGGAACGTGATCACGAAGGCGCGGGTCATGTAGAAGGTGGTCAGGAAAGCGACTAGGACGGCGATGGCGAAGAGCGCCTTGTTGCCGTTGTAGGCGGCGGCGAGGATCTCCTCCTTCGACCAGAATCCGGAGGTCACGTAAGGCACGGCGATGAGGGCGGCGGTGCCGATCGCGAAGGTGATCGCGGTGACGGGCATCTTTTTCAGGAGACCGCCCATTTTCCAGATGTCCTGCTCGTGGTGGCAGGCGTAGATGATCGCGCCGGAACCGAGGAAAAGCAGCGCCTTGAACCAGGCGTGGGTGAAGAGGTGGAACATGCCTGCCTCACCGACGAGCAGGCCGACGGCCATCACCATGTATCCGAGCTGCGAGAGGGTGGAGTAGGCGAGGATTTTCTTGATGTCATCCTGCTGGGTGGCCATCAGCGCGGCCATCAGCGAGGTGATGCCTCCGACCCAGGCGATGGTGGTTCCGGAAAAGCCCTCGAACGCCTCGGTGCCGATGGAGAACTGTACGCGGAAGAGCATGTAAACGCCAGCCGCGACCATGGTGGCGGCGTGGATCAGGGCGGAAACGGGGGTGGGGCCTTCCATCGCGTCCGGCAGCCAGACATGGAGCGGGAGTTGGGCGGATTTCCCGACCGCGCCGCAGAACACGCAGAGCAGCGCCACGCCGAGGACGCCGGCGGAAACCGTGGCAGGGACCTCCATTTCCGAGAACGTAAGCGTGCTGGTGATGCCCCACATCATCAGGATGCCGATCATAAAGCCGAAATCGCCGATGCGGTTGGTGAGGAAGGCTTTCTTCGCGGCGTCGGCGGCGGAGTCCTTTTCATACCAGTGCCCGATGAGCAGGTAGGAGCTGAGGCCGACGAGTTCCCAGAAGATGAAGGTCATGATGAAATTATCGGCCAGCACGATGCCGGTCATCGAGAACATGAACAGGGCGAGGCCGGTGAAGTAGCGGGCCTTCGCGGAATCGTCCTTCATGTAGGCCAGTGAGAACACATGCACCAGCAGACCGACGCCGGTGACCACGATCATCATGCCGGTGGAAAGCTTGTCCAAGGTGACTCCGATATCGATCTGGAAGTCGCCGACCGTGGCCCACGCGAAGGAGAGGCTTTCCTGTTTTCCGAGCAGCAAAATCGCGATCGCGAAGGTCGCTGCGGCAGAGGCGGTGGAGACCCAATGTGCGATCCCGAGCTTGCGCAGGAAGAGCTGGTTCGAGACGGCGGCCAGTAGTGGAAGAATTAGGAGGAGCCAAGGCATGACGGTGCGGGGCAAAGATGGGGGGAGATGCCCCTGTTTTCCAAGCAGGAAATTCCGAGCAGGAAATGCGCGTGTTTTGAGTAGGTCAATAGACTTTTAGCAGGCCGTCCCGCTGTATGATTGTGGTCCCGGTGGTTTTCCTCACGTATGATTTCAGTGAAGGTGGACAAGCATTGACCCCAACCGTGTTCACTTCATGCAACCGCGTTTTATCAGCCATGCGTCGAGCGAGGCTTCCCAAGACGGATTCTTCTTGAAGGCATTGGGACCGTGGCCGCCTTCTTCAAAGATCAGGCAGGTGGCAGGCACCTTATTGGCGACAAGAGCCTCGTAGAAACGCAGGCTGTTTTCCACCGGCACGCCGCTGTCGTCGCTGCAGTGAAGCAGGAAACAAGGTGGGGTCTCCGGCGTTACGCGGAGCTCGTTGGAGTAGCGCTCGATCAGATCCTCCTTGCCCATCAGGTTTTGGCGCGATCCCTTGTGGACGATTTCCTCTTTCATGCTGATGACCGGATAGAACAGGACGGAGAAATCCGGGCGTGAACCCATGCGTTCGACCGGATCGTCACTGGCAGGATTGCCCGTATCAAACACCGTCGTCACCGTGCTGGCCAGATGGCCGCCCGCCGAAAACCCCCAGACGCCGACACGTTTCGGATCGATTCCCCACTCCGCCGCATTGTTCCGAGTCATGCGGATCGCACGGCGTGCGTCGTTCGCTGGAATGAGATGATTTTGGTTTGGTAGTCGGTATTTGAGCATCACCGCCGTGATGCCGCGTTCATTGAGTTCCCTGACGATCGGCATGCCCTCGACTTCCGCGCAAACCACCCCGTAGCCGCCGCCAGGCATTACCACTACCGCCGCGCCCGTGGTATTTTCCGCCGGTGCCTTGTAAACTGTGATGGTGGGGATGCTGATGTTGCCGATGCAGCCTTTCACGGTCTCCGGCCCTTTCAAGCCGTTGCTGTCTGGGGTTCCATTCGGCCAAAGAAGCTGCGGCTCGGGCGCGGGTTCGGCACCCAAGGCCGCGGCCGCACCCAATATCAGTGCCGCCATCCAAGCGCCTGTTTTCATCGACCATTGGTTAAGATATGAATTTCGCATACGCCCGGAGGGTAGTCACGCTACCGACCGGGAAAAGCCCAAAGAACACATCAATCAGGGTCTTCCACTTCCCCTTGCACCGCCCGCCTTATCCATTCCCGCCGTTGATGGAAAATACGTTCGCAAATACACTGGGGCATAAGTCTTGCGGTTGCAGATCACTGCGAGGTCTTGAACTCGTGCTTCGGCAACAGGACTTCCTCTTTCTGTTTTTTTGGCAGGCAGAGCAGGGCTTCGCTGATCAGGAAAAAGAGCACGGCGAGAAGGAAGGCGCGCCACATGTCGGTGGAGAGCGAGGGATCGGCGGATTGGCCGACCTGGTCGAGCAGGCGGTAGTCCGTCCCTGCGAGCATGGCGTCGAGGTTGTCCTTGGTGGTGATCTGGAGGTCGTCCTCCGCGAGCGGGCGGTTTACGGCGACGAGGCGCTCGCCGAGGCGGAAAACACCGGCGTCGTGGGGGGTGTTTTCCTGCGAGAAATCGTCCACGCGGGCACGGGTTTCCCCGGGGGCGAGGGCGGCGGGATCGGTGTTGATCTCGGCGAGGTAGGAGGAATCGAAGCGATCCGCACCGAGGGCGAGGATGCGCTGGGTGGCGGGGAGGAGCACGTCGGCATCGCCGAGGTTCGACCAGGTGTAATCGGGGAGGGAGCCTAGGAACCAGAGGGTGCCGCGATCTACGATTTTTCTAGTAATAAACGGTTCGCCATCCTCCCAGCGGGCGAGCGGGGCGGAGTCGCCGGTGGGGATGGCGCGCTTGATGGCGCGGAGGCGCTCGGCGGGAAGAGGCGTGCCGTCGATGCCGTCGCGCAGTGGGCCGTCGGTCTTGTTCCAATCCTGCAGGATGAAGAATTTTCCCCTCTGGGCCTCGGCAACGGGTTCCCATTTTATGCCCAGAAAGGTCTCGCTGGAAGGCTCGGTGGCGGGCAGGCAGACGATCTGGCCACCGGCTTTGAGGAAGGCTTCGAGTAGGTTCGCGTGGGTGGCGGAGGGCAGGGGAGCCGCCCAGAGGATCATGGAATAGTCGGCGGTGGAGGTTTGCGCGAACGCGGCGGGATCGATGCGCTTGGCGGTCTGTTTTTCAAAGCCCGGAGGTGCGGCGGCGAGGGCGAGGTAATCGGCGGATTCACCCTTTGGCGCGACGATAAGAGATTTTACAGGGCGGGCGGGGCCGTAGGCGAAGAAGACGGCGTTGTCGCGTGGGTTGCCGTCGGCGGGGATGGAGAGCCAGCCGTGGCCTGATTCCGCCTCGTCCTTGATGGCGATGCGTTTCTGGAAACGGAAGGACTGGCCGGGAAGGGTCAGGGACTCACCGGAGGCGCTACCGTTTACTCTGACGGTGAGCGGAAGGTTCAGCGTGCCGCGGTCGTCCTCCGAGCGGATGAGTTCGAGATCGAGCAAGAGACCGTCCGACGAGCGGCGGCTGCTGAGGAAGCGGAGGGAAACGTTCGGCGCGGAGTCGCCGGTGAGCGAGAGGACGCGGAGTGCGGGCTTCTGTGGCAGTGCGGCGAGCTTGGCACGGGCGGAATCCCAGCGTTCGCTGTCGTCGGGGCGCCAGTTCGAATTCTGGAGGTCGGAGGCGAGCCAGATTTCGGAGCGGCCCGAGCCGGTGGAGAGGGTTTCGGCGGCGGCAGAAACCAGCGCCGGTATGTCAGCGGCGGAATCGGTGGCGGCGGTGGCAGATATCTCAGCGAGGACATCGGGGGACGGGACTTCTTGGGCTTTTCCTGTGGCGCTATCGATGAGGACAAGGCGCGGGTTGCCGATGTCGGTTATGGAGTCGCGGACTTTCTGCAGCACCATCTCGCGCTTCGCTGCCTGGCCGTCGCCGGAGCGGAGTTCCATGGAGGCGCTGCGGTCGAGGATTAGAACTACGGTATCTATCGTACCTGCGCCCCAGCCTAGGAGTCCGGAAACGACAGGGCGGGCGGCGGCGAATGCAAGGGCGGCGATGCCGAGCGCGCGGCAGGTGAGGATGAGGATGTGGCGGAGTTTCTTTTTCCCCCGGGACTCGCGGGTGGCTTTCAGGAGGAACTGCATCGCCGCCCACTGCACTGTTTTGTGGCGGCGCTTGTTGAGAAGATGGATAATTACAGGTATGCTCGCGGCGGCGAGGAACCAGAGCAGGAACGGGGAAAGGAAAGTCATTCGCGGGAAACTTTAAACTTTAAATTTTAAACTCCAAGGGAAGAGATTTTCAGATGAAGGTCTCTTCTCCGACATGTCTAGGGAAGTCCATGGACTCGTGGAGGATGCGGGCGATCAGGAGGAAATCGGCTTCACGGCGATAGAAGATTACGTGATACGCCACCTTGAAAACGCGGCACCGTTTCGCCAGTTTTTCAGCGGGTTTGCTTCGGGGGCGCAGGGGATTTTCTGCAAGCTGGACGAAGGCTGACTCGAGTTGAGCGGAATAAATATGAACCTGTTCCTCGCCCCATTTCCGCAAGGTGTATTCGAACATTGCCAGAAGATCGTCCTTCGCAGGCGAGGTCAGTAGGTAGCGGTTCACGCTTCCGACTTTTTATTGTGCATTCGGATTGCTTCGGCGGCGATTTCCGCAACCGATTGGCTCGAGATATCGCCACGATCAAAGGCGTCAAAACCTTTCCTAACCTCTGATCTTAGTAGATCGAATTTCGACTTCGTGAGGTTGTCGTAGTCTTCCCTGGAGGTAAGAATGAACTCGGGGCGCCCGTGTTTCGTAATGGTTACGGGTGCTGTGCGAGCGCTGTCCAGAACCTGGCCGAAGTTCTGTTTCGTCTCGTTGGCGGTAAATGTTTTCATCAATTTCATCCAAAATAGATGAAACGGATGAAAGGGCAAGGTCGGAGTTTTCACTTACTCGGAGCAAGGAGGACGGAAACCTCGGCATGGAGCGCACGTGCTGCAGCTTTGCGGTCAGCGGGGAGGGGAGGGGCGCTTCCGATGGTAAGATGGGCGGTGAGGTTTTGGATTTTCGCGAGGCGGAAAAGGTGAGTAGCGAAGGTGTGATCGCCCCAGTAGCAGACGTCGTTTTTCAGGTCTCCGGTGGTGGCGTGGTAGGAAATGGCGGCGGGGGTGATGGGCTTGCGGGTGTCGAGTGCGGTTTGTAGGAGGGCGGGTTTAAACGGGAGGACGCGGGAGCCATCGGAGCTGGTGCCTTCTGGAAAGAAAACGACGGGGAGATCGGATTCCATTGCGTGGAGCATTTGTTGTGAGGTTTCCGCGGCGCTGGTGCGGCGGCTGCGATCGGCGAGAATGCAACCGGCGGATTTTATAATGCGCCCCATGATCGGCCAATTTCTCGTGTCCGATTTAGCAACAAAAACAAGGGGCACCTGTGCGCCAATAATGATCGTATCCAGATA